>CAJFRV010000014.1 GCA_904419495.1 uncultured Clostridia bacterium
AACATATTTTTTTCCTCCTATTCGCTATTATTTTATCATATATATATCAAAAAGTCTGTAACACTACTATTTCTTTAATGTTACAGACTTTGTAATTTTCTGTGGATAATCTTCCTTTAATTTTTCTTTATTAATTATTTTTTCTTCTTTAGGGGTTTTTCAGTCCTTTAGTTAGACACTCTAAGACTTTTTTTCTTTTCAAATTATATCAATAAATTATTTAGATATCAATAAAAAAGGAAAAAATTCATAAAAAAATTTATAATCTGAAAAAAGAAAAATAAAAAAAGAAAAAACTTAGAAATAAAGAAATATACACATTTAAAAGATACCTATCATTTCTTAGAGTGTCTAACTAAAAGAAAATCCAAAATTTTTTAAATAGCTGAAAAACAAAAGAATTTAGCAGAAAAGAGGTATCAAATATGGAACAAGAGAGAATAAGTAAACAAGAAACGGGAATTACTTTATTAGCATTAGCTATCACCATTATTATACTACTAATTTTAGCCGGAATTACGATAAATGCTATAACAGGAGATAATGGAATTATAGGAAATGCAGGACAAGCAAAGGAAGAAACAGAAATAGCAAATGAAAAAGAAATTGTAGAAAAAGCAACTGTGCAAGCAATGGGAAATAACAAGTATGGAAATATAGAAGAAGATGAATTACAAGAACAGCTAAATAAAGAAACAGGAGAAGGAAAAACAGATGCAACAGAGATAGGAGAAGAGTTCGAAGTTGTATTTAATGAGTCTAATAGATATTATATAGTAGATAAAGATGGAAATATAGGAGAAGCACAGAAGATTATTAAGGATAAAAATCCGGGTGATATCACGGTAGGAAAAGACGGAGAAACGTTAGATGGGACTAAAGAGAAACCATATGAGATATGGTGCATTGAAGATTTATGTGCTTTTTCTAAAAGTGTTAATGAAGGGGAGGACTACAATGGAGAGACTATAAAATTGATGACAACATTAAATTTTAATTCTGATTTATCATATAGTGATATAAATAACAAGTATAAATATGATGAAGTAACAAATGCATATGTGATAGAGGAAACCAGTGAAAAAACATTAAAAGAACTTATTACAGATACAAATGGAGTAGGATTTATTCCAATTGGAAAAGGAGGAGATGAAGTAGAATCGAGATTTAGGGGGATTTTTGATGGGAATGAAAATGAAGTACGAAATATATATGTAAATACCACCAATAAGGCAGGATTGTTTGGAGGGAGTTATCAAGCAACAATAAAAAATTTAGGAATAACTGGAAATATCATTTCAACTCAAAATTATGCAGGTGGAATAAATGGGAATGGATTTTGGACTAGTTTTTATAATTGTTACAATAAAGCTACAGTAAAAGGAAAATTATATGCTGGAGGAATAGATGGACATGGGAGTTGGGGAGAAGCAATTTTAGAGAATTGTATAAATGAAGGGGATATATATTCTGAAAGTGGATATGCAGGAGGAATATCAGGTTCTTATGCAGGAAAAATTAATAATTGTTGCAATTTTGGAAAGATAGAATGTAGTGGATATGCAGGAGGAATATTGGGACAATCAGCCGGAAAAATACAAATTATCAATAGTTATAATAGTGGAGATATAAAATCAAGAGCTTGGGAAGCGGGAGGAATTTGTGCTAATGAGTATGCACAAGCAATTATAAGCAATTGTTTCAACACTGGAAAGATAATTCTTGAAATTGGCAGTACAGTATCAAGTGCAAAGGTGAAAGGAATTGGTGGAACACAAATAACGAATTGTTATAATATTGGAGAATTGGATTCCAAAAAAAGTAGATATGCAATTGGTTCTGTAACAATAACAAATTGCTATTATAATTCTATACTTGTAGGAGAGGTGGAAGATGCAAATAATATTGAGGATATAAGTAATTGGGATAAAAAAGAATTTGTAAATCTATTAAATTCATATAAAAACGAAGAAGGACAATATCCAACAGATTGGAAAAAGTGGAAATTAGGGAAAGATGGATACCCAACATTTGAATAAATAAGTGGAGAATTTGGACATGTCAAAAAGGAAAAATTTTGCATGTCCATAAAAATTTTTAAAGTTCAAAATTTTTATAAAAAAGGTTTGACATTTTTATATATTTAATAGATAATGTATATGTAAAATAAAATGTAACAGAAAGAAAAAACAATGAGAATTACTAAGGAGGAAATATAAATGTATGTATTTAATAGAATAACGGTAAATCCACAATTACCAAAAAGAATAGAAAAATTAGGAAAAATATCAAACAACTTATGGTGGGCGTGGAATACGGAATTTTTGAGACTATTTCAAAAAATAGATATGGATTTATGGGAACAATGTGCAAAAAACCCAGTGAAATTTCTTAAACAAGTATCACAAGAAAGACTTGAAAGGGCATCTAAAGATGTAACCTTTTTAAAGGAATATGATAAAGTATCAGAGAACTTTGAAGATTATATGAATAGTAAAAATACATGGTTTGCTAACAAATATCCGGGAAACAAAAAAGATTTAATAGCTTATTTTTCAGCAGAATATGGATTAGATGAAACAATACCAATCTATTCAGGAGGACTTGGGATTTTATCAGGTGATCACTTGAAATCTGCAAGTGATTTAGGAATTCCACTTGTAGGTGTAGGATTACTATATAAAAATGGATATTTTAATCAAAAAATTAATGGATATGGGCAACAAGAAACAGAATATAATAATATTGATTTATATGATTTACCAATTAATCCTGTAAAAGATGATAAAGGGGATGATTTAACAATATATGTTAAATTTCCAAAAAGAAGACTATATTTGAAAGTATGGCAAATTAATGTAGGAAGAGTAAAACTATATTTATTAGATTCTGACATTCCTAAAAATAATGAAGAAGATAGAGGTGTAACTTTAAAACTATATGGTGGAGACCAAGAGATGAGAATTAGACAAGAGATTGTCTTAGGCATGGCAGGAGTTAGTCTTCTTACAAAATATTTAGGATTAAAACCAACAGTATACCATATGAATGAAGGACACTCAGCATTTTTGAATTTAGAGATTATTAAAAATATTATAAAAGAAAAGCAAGTTTCTTTTGAAGTGGCAAAAGATATTGCAAGTTCAAAAACTGTCTTTACTACACACACACCAGTACCTGCAGGAAATGATATATTTCCAATTGAATTAGTAGAAAAATATTTTAAAGACTTTTGGCCAAGATTAGGAATTACCAGAGAAGAATTCTTAAAATTAGGAATGAAACCGGGACCAGATTTAGAAAAAGGATTTAATATGGGAATATTAGCACTAAAAATTGCAGGAAAGAAAAATGGAGTTAGTAAACTTCATGGAGCAGTTTCTAGAGAATTATTTAGTGAAGTATGGCCTAACATTGCAGCAAATGAATCTCCAATTGGGTATGTAACAAATGGAATTCATACTTGTTCATGGTTAGCACCAAAATTAAAAGAATTATATAACAAATATTTAATTCCTTATTGGCAAGATAATATGCATCATGATTATGTATGGGAAAAAATTAAAAATATTCCAGATGATAAATTGTGGAGTGCCCATGTAGAAAGAAAAAGAAAATTAATCAATCTTGTAAAAGAGAATACAACAGAAAGATTAAGAAGATCTGGATATAGTTATGAAGAGATTAATGAAATTGTATCAAAATTAAATCCAGATGCTTTAACAATTGGATTTGCTAGAAGATTTGCTACATATAAAAGAGCAACATTAATCTTTAAAGACATTGAAAGAATGACACAGATTATGAACAATGCAGGCAAACCAGTACAATTAATTTTTGCGGGAAAAGCACATCCTGCAGATAAAGAGGGACAAGACTTAATTAAATATATTCATGAAGTATCTATGATGCCACAATTTAAAGGAAAAATCTTCTTACTAGAAAACTATAATATAGCAATGTCAAGATATTTAATAAGTGGCGTAGATGTATGGTTAAATAATCCAAGAAGACCTATGGAAGCTTCAGGAACAAGTGGACAAAAAGCATCTGTTAATGGTGTTATTAACTTTAGTGTATTAGATGGATGGTGGGCTGAAGGATATACACAAACAAATGGATGGACAATTGGAACAAATGCAGAATATGACTCATATGAAGCACAAGATATGGCAGATAGTCAAAGTATGTATCATACATTAGAAGAAAAAATTATTCCAACATATTATAATAGAGATAAAAATGGTATATCAAAAAGATGGATGGAAATTATGAAAAATTCAATTATCACAACTGGAGGAAAATATAGTACAGCAAGAATGTTGGTAGATTATACAAATGAATTATATATACCATTATGTAATTTAACCAAAAAGTATTATGAAAATATAGATAATGTAGCAGCATATAATGCATGGAAAAAAGATTTGTATGAAAATTGGAAAGATATTAAAATCACACAAGAAAATAAAAACTTTGATAATATCACAATAGATGCAGGAAATAATATTGAAGTAGGGTGTGAAGTTCAACTTCCAAATATAGATGTAGAAAATGTAACAGTAGAAGCATATTATGGAAAAATATTGGATAATGGTGTAGTGGAAAATGTAAGTATTATTCCAATGCAATTACAGGAAGCAGATGAAGAAAATAAAAAATATTATTTCACAACAAAAATAGAATTAACAACGGGTGGAAATTATGGTTATACATTTAGAGTAATGCCAAGACATGAAATGCTATTAGAACCAGCAAATTTAAATTTAGTAAAATGGATAACTAAATAAGGAAATAAAAAGAGAAGGTGAGAAACCTTCTTTTTGTATACTATATTAGGAAAGTCATACTGACTTTTCTAATATATAAAATCCATTGCACACAAATTTACGGATAGCCAAAGAGACTATTAAAGTAAGAATAAATTTAGAGGATTTCCAATTTGTTCTTATAAAGTTATCAATTTATGTGTATAATCTAGATTGTTCCAAGAATCATATTCATAACCAATGGTGTAGACATTGGTAGCCCAGATATCTTTTTCTAGTAAATATTTAGAACTTTTATTGTTACTTGTGTCCATATATTTCTTGACAGAAGTAATGATTTCTAATTTAGGATTAGCTTTTGCTATTTCTGACATTAGATATTTGCCTTTGGTATTAAATCCTAAAACTCTAATATAAGGAATTGCTTTTTTAGATAAATCCATATCTTTTTTTGTAATCCCTAATAAGGCATATAATAAAATTCTTTGAAGTCTTGTATTGGCATATCTTTTTGATTTTACAATATTTAAAAATTCAACAACACTATTGCAAGAATTAGCTGCATTTTTTATGGCATTTTGTAATCCCTCACTAACGTCTGGAAGCTCAGCAATTTCCTGAATAGACATTTTTCGTAAATTATAAATAATTTGTTTTTCAAAGACAGATAAATCAGGAACAACATGTCCTACTTTTATACTTTCCAAAAGAGTAGAGAATGTATTTTCTGGGACTACCTTTCTTAAAATATCCCAACCATTATTTTTGACAATATTTCGTATTGCTGTGGCACTTGCAACATTTCCATTATATGTTGTATCATGGTAACCCGCGTTATATCGCTCTACTGTAATAGGAATAATAGGACTTTTTAACTTTTTTAAAGCTTTTAAATATTCAATTCCTAAAATATTATTAGGAGAAGAAAGTGTATTTGAAAATCTTCGAATATCATTTAAATACATAAGTACAGCATTTTCTCTTGCTTTAGGAAAAGATAATCCCTTACTAAGTTCGTGAGATAATATATTTTTATATGCTTTTGGCTCTTTATATAAAGTATCAGCTATTATATTTAATGTAGAGATATCACCTGATTCGGAACCAAAAGAAAGATAATCTATAACTTTTAAAGAATTTAAAATTTTAATAGCACCTTCTGCAAAATTTTCAGCGCTAGAAATAGAATATAATAAAGGAAGTTCAATGACTAAATCAATACCATTTTTTATAGCAATTTCTGTTTTGGTCCATTTATCAATTAAAGAAGTAGAACCTCTTTGTGTAAAGTTACCACTAATAATAGCAACAGAATAAGAAGAACCAGTTTTTTGCAAAGATTTTTGCAAATGGTATAGATGACCATTGTGAAATGGGTTATATTCAGCTATAATTCCAATAACTTTACTCATTTTTCAACTTCCTTTCTGAAAATATTGTATAATTTCTAATTTATTGATATAATGTTATCATAAAAATTGATAAAACACAATTCAAAAGGAAACTTTTGTAAGAAAATTGGGAAATAGAATTTTTTATAAAGGATAATCTAATATAGGGAGATTTTTATGGATAAAGTTATTATATACACAGATGGTGCATGTTCAGGAAATCCCGGACCCGGCGGGTGGGGATCTATTTTAATGTATAAAGAAAATACAAAAGAAATATCAGGAGGAGAGAAAAATACTACAAATAATATAATGGAATTAACAGCAGTTATAGAAGGTCTTAAATTATTGAAGTTTCCTTGTGAAGTAGAAATATATAGCGATAGTGCTTATGTTGTAAACGCATTTAATCAAGGATGGATATACAATTGGATAAAAAATAATTGGAAAACATCGGGAAAAGAACCAGTAAAGAATAAAGAAATATGGCAAGAATTATATGCATTAACCCAAATACATAAAGTGAAGTTTATAAAGGTGAAAGGCCATAGTGATAATGAATTTAATAATAGATGTGATGAAATGGCGAGAAATGCAATTAAGAATTTAGAATAAGAATAGAGAAAAGGAGATACAAAATGATAATAGAACAGTTTATATTTACAGTAATTTCACTTGCAATTTTTGTATATATGTTCTTTAAAATGATAAAAAACAATGATACAAGTTATATTATCATTTTAATATTACAAGCAATAGGAATTGCAATAAACTTTTTAGGTTTTGCACTTTTTATAGAATTAAATATGTTTTTAAATTTATTAAAATATGTGCTTTCAATTGTCGTACCGGGAATTGTCATTATTCTGGAAAAAAGAGGGATGACTTTAATTGAAATTGTTAATGTAACTAGAGCAAAATTTTACTTATCAATGGGGAAGGATAAAAAGGCAAAAGATGCTTTAATAAATTTAGTTTCTAAAATACCAGATAGCTATAAAGGACATAAGATGTTGGCGGAATTATACGAAAAAGAAGGAGGTATGAGAAAAGCCATTGATGAATATGTGCAAGCAATCGACATTAATAAAAAAGATTATGAATCCTATTATAAAGTAGCAGAATTATTGAATAATTTGGATAAAAAAGAAGAAGCATCAGAAATGTTATTTAACTTATTAGAAAAAAAACCAGATATGTATAAAGCAACAGAATTGTTAGGAGATATATTAATTTCTAAAGAAATGTACAAAGAAGCAGTTAATATATATCAAGAAGCTTTAAAATATAATCCTGTAAGTTATGAAATACATTATAATTTGGGAATAGCCTATACGATGTTAAATGATTTTCAAAACGCAAAAATTTGTTATGAAAAAGCAGCAAACATTAATTCCTTATTATATAATGCAAAATATTCTTTGGCAGAAATAGCTCTAATATATAAGGATTTAGAAGAGGCAGAGAAAAGATTCTTACAAGCAATTGAAGAAGAAGAATTATCAGCAGATGGCTATTATGAGTTAGCAAAAATATATTTAATAAAAGGAGATAAAGAAACAGCAATCAATTATGCTAATACAGCAATTGATATAGATTCTAGAAAAATCGTAGATAAAATAAGAAAAGAACCATTATTTATTCCTGTAATTGCCAGAATATCTATTCCATTTAATTTAGATAATCAAGAAGAAAAAGAAAACAAATTAACAGAAAAAGAATTAAAAGCAAAAGGACATTTAGAGGAAATGGTAGATATCACAAGGCATTTAAGCTACAATGATATTAATTTGCTAAAGAAAAATGTAAAAGATAATCATGTTAAAAATATGAATATAGAAAATATTAGCAAAGAACAAGATGAAAGACAAAAATAAGGAAGACGTGCGTTATGTATATGGAAAAAATACTCATAAAATCTTATAACTACACTATAATGTATAAGAAGGAGGAGTTTATGAGTATGAATTTTTGTATAATAGGAGGAGACTTAAGAAATTTTTTCTTAGCAAAAATATTGTCTAAAGAGAAATATGAAGTAAAACTGTGTGGATTTGATAAATTAAATGCTTTTAAAGAATGCGAAAAATATGATCAAATGATTGCTTCTTCAAATGGTATTATTTTACCAATGCCATTTTCTAAAGATAATCAGTATTTAAATATGCCATTTTCCAACAAAGATATTACGATAAAAGAAATATTCTATTATTTAGAAAATAAAACTGTATTTGTTGGAAATATATGTGAGGAATTAACAACAGAATTACATAGAAAAAATAATCAAGTAATTGATTTTATGAAAAAGGAAGAATTTGCTATCTTAAATGCAATTCCTACAGCAGAAGCTACAATAGAAATCATACTAAGAAATACGAAAAAAATAATACAAAATAGCAATTGTTTGATTATGGGATTTGGGAGAATTGGTAAGACTTTAGCATATAAATTAAAAGGATTATCTGCAAATGTAACTTGTATGATAACAAATGAAGTAGAGAAAGCATGGGCAATGGTATATGGATATGAAAACATAAGCATACAAAATATAAAAAATAATTGTACAAAATTTAAACAATATGATATAATCATAAATACAATTCCTAAGGGAATATTTAAAGAAGAAATAAAAGAAATTAGAAAAGAAACTTTAGTAATAGATTTAGCTTCAAAACCTTATGGAATTGATAGAAAGATGGTAGAAAAAGAAAAATTAAATTTTATAGAAGCTCTAGGATTGCCCGGTAAATCAGCACCAGTAACATCAGCAAAGTATATGAAAGACATAATAAAACAATATGTATAAGACCTAACCTTGTTGTATACGGAAAAATCTATAGGGGTAAAATAAAAGCCGATTTTTTCCTATACAATAAAAAATTTAAGCAAAGATAAGCAATAAATCACAAGGGAGGACATACCTTAACATAATAGGAAATGTCCCCTGACATTAGAACAAAGGAGAGAAAAATATGTTTTTAGATATTATAAAATCTATTATATTTGGAATTATAGAAGGAATTACAGAATGGCTACCAATTAGTAGCACAGGACATTTAATATTGGCAGAGCAATTTTTAAAATTTGAAAATGTTTCACCAGAATTTTGGTCGATGTTTCAAGTAGTTATTCAATTAGGTGCTATTTTGGCAGTTGTTTTATTATATTTTAAGAAAATTTGGCCAATTACAAAAAATAAACAAAAAGCAATCAAACAAACAGGAATCTTATCTTACTTTGACAAAAATATTATGAATTTATGGGGAAAGATTTTAGTTGGATGTGTACCAGCAGCAATTATTGGTTTATTGTTTGATGAAACATTTGAAGCTTTGTTTTATAATCCAACTTGTATTGCTATCGCATTAATTATATTTGGAATTGCGTTTATTGTCATAGAAAACTGGAATAAGAATAGAAAAGGAGCAAAAGATAAAAATTCGGAAATTACTTATAAAGATGCATTAATTATTGGTGTATTTCAATTATTAGCAGCTATATTTCCGGGAACATCTCGTTCTGGCGCAACAATTATTGGAGGTTTATTAATTGGATTATCTAGACCAAATGCAGCAGAATTTACATTTTATTTGGCAATTCCAACTATGTTAGGTGCTAGTTTACTAAAATTAGTGAAGTTTGGTTTGGCATTTACAAGTGCTGAAATCATTATTTTATTAATTGGTATGATTATATCATTTGTTATATCTATGTTTGTAATTAAGTTCTTAATGAATTATATTAAAAAACATGATTTTAAAGTATTTGGATATTATAGAATTATACTTGGAATTATTGTTTTAGCATATTTCTTTTTTGCATAACAGTACATATAGTATTTAAGAAAAAGAGACTAGAATTTTCTAGTCTCTTTGTTCTCCTTAACAATAGAATATTTAGAAGAGAAATTATGTATTTCTATTGTCTTTTCTATCATTATTAGGAGAAATCGTACATAATTTCTCATATTCTTTACACTTAATCTTATATTCCATTTGCATACACAAATAGCGATAATAACTAAAAGCTTGTTCATATTGCATGATAGGATTGAACATAGGGTCTTTATATAATTCATTCATATCAAAATTGGAATTTCCCATATTGAAATCCATAAAAGGTTGTTGATAATAATTAAAATCTTTTTCCATAGAAAAAACCTCCATTAACAATACATATTTTAATCATTTGTAACACATATCTTTACTAAAATATATTAAAATAAATATAATATATTCCTATAAATCAAAATTAAAAAAAGGAAATATATTCATTAATATGTAAGTATATAAAACTGCTATGATTGCATGTAATAGTTTTCCATACAAGTAGGGTTTAATAGACAAATCACTTTTTGAAGTGATGCTAAGTACTTGTAATAAAACAGAAATACCACCAAATCCAAGTAAAAATGCAGTAATCAAGATATTAATTGAAAGCTTTTTACAAGCAATATTAGAAATAGTGCTGATGCCATTGGTAATTTCAAAAAGGCCAGTGAATAGTGGCTCAATAAAAGAAGGAGACAGGTGTATAAAATTGAAGAATGGTGTTATTATTATTTCTATAATATGTGTGATGCCACTTGATTTTAATATAGAAATAATAGAAGAAAAGATCACAACAAATCCACCAATTACTAAAATAGATTTTATACTACTAACAATACTTTCTGATAGGATTTCACCCAAATTAGATAGAGATGCATGGTTTTCATTTTTTGTATATGATTTAGAAGGAGATGAATATGAATCAGAAGGTTTCGTTTTCTTCCAAAAGCGAAAGATAATACCAACAGATAAGGAGGCAAGTAGATGAGTAATAAATAGTAAAAGTCCAATCATAGTGTTTCGATATAGTAAAATACCGACAGAACCAATAATAAATAAAGGACCAGAATTATTAGTAAAACTTAAGAGTCTTTCACATTCCTCTTTTGTACAAATTCCTTCTTTCCTGAAATTGGTAGCAATTTTTGCACCAATTGGGTAACCACTTATAATTCCCATTATAAAAGCAAAAGCACCTTCACCTCGTATATTAAATAAAGGTTTCATAAATACATTTAAGAGATTACCAATGTGATAAATAATATTAGTATGCATTAAAAGCTCTGTAGCTACAAAAAAGGGAAATAAAGATGGAACAACAGAAGTGGCCCAAAGACTAATTCCTGATTTAACTGCTGTTAAATTGGTATTTGAAAATATTAAAATAGAAATGGTAAATAGTAAAAATAGAAGAGATATAAAATTTCGTTTTAATTTTAATACAATAAAGTTATTTTTTAGAACCATAAAATCCTCCTTTTTTCGACAAATCCGTAATTAAAATGTTGTATGAAAATTTTGTGAAAATGGAAAATGTTGTTGACTTTTTATATAAAAGATAATATAATCAGTTCATCATTTTTATTCAATTCAAATTTTTTGTTCAAATTTTTATATCTTAAAAATTTCAATTTAAAATAATTTTATTCGAGGAGGTGAGGAATATGCAGGAAACTCTAGAACTTATTTTACAGGAGATAAGAGAGATAAAAACAAAAGTAAATACGCTAGAAGAGAAAGTAGATGTTTTAGAAACTAAAGTAGATAATTTGGAAGAAAAGTTTGATCAAAAATTATCAGCACTAGAAGAAAAGTTTGATCAAAAATTATCAGCACTAGAAGAAAAGTTTGATCAAAAATTATCAGCACTACTAGAAGAAAAGTTTGACCAAAAATTATCAGCACTAGAAGAAAGACTTGACCAAAAATTATCAGCACAAGAAGAAAGATTTGATCAAAAATTATCAGCACAAGAAGAAAAATTTGATCAAAAGCTATTAGCACAAGAAGAAAGATATGATAAAAAACTAGTATCATTAGAAGAAAGATTACTAAAAACGATAGATAAGAAAATTGAAGAAGCAATTAGCAAACAAAGTAAAGAAATAGCAGCAGAGTTTCATAAGCTAATTGGATATCTAGATAAAAGATTCCAAAAAATAGAAAATAAATTAGATGAAGAAATTTTAAATAATAAAATAGCACATGAATCTTATGAAGCAAGGTTATATAAAATTGAAACAGAACAAAACTATTTAAGGAAGAAAATTATTTAGTTAACAAAAATAGTAGCAACTAACGAATAAGTTTTTTAGTACATACATTAGATTTAGTAAGTAAATTTGCATGAAATAATAGAGTATAAAAAAATAAAAATTAAATGAATAAAAAAGAGAAAAATGCACATACCTAAAAGAGAAAAAGAAAGGAAGTGCATTTTTTTATGGATAATAAAAAGTCAAGAGAGTTTTCTAAAAAAAGTGATGAAGATTTTGAAAAAAGAGTTAATAGAAGTTTGGAAGAGAAATATGAAGTAGGAGAAGATAGCACCAAATATGGAGAATTTATTTCATCATATTTTGCATGGATTTCTTTACCAAATCAAAAAGAAAGAGCAGAAGAACTAGATAATATGACAAAAGGAGAAAATGACAAAAATAAAAGAAAAAACGAAAAATAACGAGAAAGAAGTATAAAAAGGCATAAATTTTATCGAAAATTCAAAAATTTGTTAAAAAACATGGAAGGATTAAATAAAAATAGAGTTGAAAAAAAATGAAAAGGGAGTATAATAATAATGTAGGTCAAAGAAAGTCAAAGTCAAAAAGGAGATGAGACCAATGAGAATGTCAGATGTAATAGAAGAATTTATAAAAGATTTATTTGATGATGATAATCAATTAGTAGAAATACAAAGAAATGAATTAGCAGAACATTTTAATTGTGTACCATCACAAATCAATTATGTTATATCAACAAGATTTAAACCATCTCAAGGGTATTATGTAGAAAGTAAAAGAGGTGGGGGAGGTCATATTACGATAAAAAAAGTTAATAATACAAAGTCAGATTATTTTATGCACATTATAAAAAATATTGGAGAAGAAATGACTTCTAATGATGTGGATATACTAATTAATGACTTTCTAACTTATGATTTAATAACCAAAGAAGAAGCAAAGCTCTTAAAAGTAGCAACAAGTGATAATGTGTTACTGTTAGCAAAAGATGTAAAAGACAAACTAAGAGCTAAGATATTTAAAAATATGTTATTAAATATAGATTAAAGGAGGAATTATTATGTTGTGTGATAATTGTAAAAAAAGAGAGGCAAATGTAAGATATTCAGAAAATATAAATGGGGTAAGAAGAGAATTAAATTTATGTGAGGAGTGTAGTAAAAAATTAGGAATTGGTGAAATTGGATTAGATATGCCAATTAATTTTTCAAGTTTTTTCGGAGATTTCTTAGAAGATTTTTCAAATACAGAATTTATGCCAATGTTTAATGAGTTAAAAACTCTAAAATGTGATAATTGTGGATATACATTTGAAGATATAGCACATACGGGAAGAGTAGGATGTGCAAATTGTTATGATGTTTTTCAAGATAGATTAGATCCGATAATTAGAAGAATTCAAAGTAGTAATCGTCATGTGGGAAGATTAGGAAAAAGTATTGATAAGAAAATAGAAGAAAGACAAAAAAGAAAAGAGCACAATGAACAAAGCAAGAAGGAAGAGACCCCAGAAGAGAAATTAGATGGATTAAAAGAGGACTTAAAACAAGCTATTAAAGAAGAACGTTATGAAGATGCAGCAAAATTAAGAGATGAAATTAAGAAATTAGAAGATAACAATCAATAGAAAAGAGGGATAATATGAATTGGTATTTACAAAGTGGAAAAGAATCAGATATAGCGATGAATACAAGAATACGATTTTCAAGGAATATACAAGGGTATAACTTTTATTTAAGTCCAAAAGAATTACAAGAATTGGAAACGAAAATAAAGGATAATGTATATCAAATAGGATATGGATTAAGATTTTTAAAATTAGAAGATATGGATGATATTACTAAATTAAGTTTAGTAGAAAAAGGATTGATTAATTACAATTTTGCTTTTGAATCAGGGAATATTGGAGCTATTCTAGTCAATGATGAAGAAAATGTTTGTATTATGATTGGAGAAGATGATCATCTAAAAATACAAGTATTTAGTAGTGGATTGGAATTAGAAAATACATTAAATCTAGCAATTGAAATAGATAAAAAGATAGAGGATATATTTGGCTATTGTGTTAGTAAGCAATATGGTTATTTAACAGCTTGTCCTAATAATATCGGAACAGGATTGAAAGCTTCTGTGAAATTGCATTTACCAGCTTTGGCAAAAACAAGAAATACAGAAAAAGTTTTAGAAGCGATTAATAATTTTGGTATTAATATTAAGGGTGTTTATGATGAAGAAGGTCATATTGTAGGGGATATGTATGAAGTATCTAATAAGAAAACATTAGGAATTACGGAAAATGAAGTCATACAAAATATTAAAATTGTTGTAGAAAAAGTTATCAAGCAAGAAAGAGCGGCTAGAAGATTTTTAGCAAATGAAGGTATTGAAGTAGAAGATTTGATTTATAGAAATTATGGAATTTTAACAAATTGTAAGAAGATTACTATGGAAGAAGCACAGAATTTATTATCTACTGTGAAATTAGGTGTAGATTTAGGAATTTTAAAAGAATTATCAGATTTACAAATTCAAAAATTATATTTATATATCCAACCGGGAAATTTACAAAAATATTTTGGGGAACAATATGAACGATTAGTTAGAGAAATTAAAAGAGCTGAGATGATAAAACAAGTGATTAATCAATAAGAAAAATTTTTTCTGCTATAAGAAAGGCGTTTGGCTAAGTAATTCTTCGGAGCAACTGCAAAACACATGTCACTCGCTTCGCTCGGACGAATATAAGAAGCCTAACCTTGTTGTATACGGAAAAATCTTATATGTGGTCAAGATAAAAGTCGCACAAGGAGGCTATCAGGAGATTAGTTTCCATCCTTGTCTTTAACAATCTCCAGTCTGGCATTATTGCCTTTTGAATTATCATCTTTTGATGATAATTTCGAGCAAATGCTCGCGTTCAAAGCTGCAAGTGCAAATATGATAAGCACAGCATCTGTTGAAGCTTGCATAACTATAGCAAGAATTGCTATATCAATTAGAACAAAGGAAAAAATCATGGAAAATCCTCCTCACTTGAAACACAATCCAAGAAAAGACTTGGATATTAAGAGTTACAATGCTAAATAGCATAGCTAAATTATATCATATATTGAAACAAAAATAAAGCAAAAATAAAAAATGTCCCAAACAGAAACGTCCCCAATTGGACAAATGAAAAAAAGAAAGGTAAGGTGATAAAAATGACATATGATTTTACTAGTAGAGCAAAAAGAGCAATAGAAATTGCTAATGATGAGGCAATGGAATTAGGACATAGATATATTGGAACAGAACATTTATTATATGGTTTAGCAAAAGAAGGTAGTGGTGTAGCATCTAAAGTATTAGAAAACCAAGAGATTGCACCAGAAAATATTATAGATGTAACAGTTGCATTAGTTGGAAAAGACGAAGCAATTGATGAAACATTAGGATTTACACCAAGAACCAAGAGAGTTATCGAAAATGCTTTTATTGAAGCAAGAAAATTAGGATATAATTATATAGGAACAGAGCATCTTTTAATTGGTTTATTGAGAGAGGGAGATAGTGTAGCTACAAGAATCTTGATAGAGTTAAATGTTAATATTCCAAAGTTATATGGAGAAATTATAAAAGTAATTAACGAAGGAGAAGACTTGACTGGTGATACAGATTCAAAAAGTTCAAAAAGATCTGGAAGCTATAATCAAACACCAACATTAAATCAATTTGGAGAAGATTTAACAGAAAAAGCAAAAGAAGGAAAATTAGATCCGATTATTGGAAGAAAAGAAGAAATTGAGAGAGTTATCCAAATTTTATCAAGGAGAACAAAAAATAATCCTTGCTTGATTGGAGAGCCGGGTGTTGGTAAAACGGCAGTTGTAGAAGGATTGGCACAAAAAATTGTGTCAGGAGATGTTCCAGAAATTCTAAAAAATAAAAGAGTGGTAACTGTTGATATTTCTAGCATGGTAGCTGGAGCAAAATACAGAGGAGATTTTGAAGAAAGAATCAAAAAAGCATTAAATGAAGTAAAAAAAGCAGGAGATGTTATCCTATTTATTGATGAAATTCATACAATTGTAGGTGCAGGTTCGGCAGAAGGAGCAATTGATGCAGCCAATATTTTAAAACCATTATTGGCAAGAGGAGAAATTCAATTAGTCGGTGCAACAACATTAAATGAATATAGGAAATTCATTGAAAAGGATTCTGCATTAGAGAGAAGATTTAGTCCAGTAACAGTTAATGAGCCATCTGAAAAGGATACAATTACCATTTTAAAAGGAATTAAAGACAAATATGAAGCTCATCATAATGTCAAAATAACAGATGAAGCAATAGAGGCAGCAGTTAAATTATCAGTTAGATATATTAATGATAGATATTTACCAGATAAGGCAATTGACTTAATTGATGAAGCAGCATCAAGAGCAAGATTAAAAACATATATAGAACCAGATTCTTTAAAAGAATTGGAAGAAGAACTTGCAAATGTAACAAAAGATAAAGAAGAAGCTGTTAAGATTCAAAAATTTGAAAAAGCAGCATCTTTAAGAGATAAAGAAAAAGAATTAAAAGCAAAATATGAAAAAGAACAAAATAAGTGGAAAAATAAAAATAATAAATCTGTAACAGATATTACAGAGGAGAATATTGCAGAAGTCATTGCTAGCTGGACAGGAATACCAGCTAAAAAGATTACAGAGGATGAAAATGAAAGATTAAAACATTTAGAAGAAAACTTACACCAAAGAGTAATTGGTCAAAATGAAGCAGTAGAAGCAGTGGCGAAAGCAATTAGGAGAGGAAGAGTTGGATTAAAAGATCCAAAGAGACCAATTGGTTCATTCTTATTCTTAGGACCAACAGGTGTGGGAAAAACAGAATTATCAAAAGCATTAGCTGAATGTCTATTTGGTGATGAAAATGCAATGATAAGAATTGACATGTCTGAATATATGGAACCACATTCTGTATCTAAATTGATTGGATCACCTCCGGGATATGTAGGATTTGATGAAGGAGGACAATTAACAGAGAAGATCAGAAGAAAACCATATTCTGTTATATTATTCGATGAAATTGAAAAGGCACATCCAGATGTCATGAATATGTTACTTCAAATATTAGAAGATGGTAGATTAACAGATAGTCAAGGAAGAACAGTTAACTTTAAAAATACAGTCATTATCATGACTTCTAATATAGGTGCAAGACTGATAACAGATAAAAAATCTCTAGGTTTTTCAAATGTTAATAATACGGAGGATGCACAAAAAGAATACGAAGAAACCAAAAAAGAAGTTATGGAAGCATTGAAAAAAGAATTAAGACCAGAATTTATTAATCGTATTGATGAAATTATTGTATTCCACAAATTAACAGATGAAGAAATTGATAAGATTATTGATATTATGCTAAAAGAAGTAGTTGGCAGATTAAAAGACCAAAAAATAGAAATTGAATTAGAACCATCTGTTAAAAAGTTAATTGCAAGCAAGGGGATTGATAAGAACTTTGGTGCAAGACCTTTAAGAAGAACTATTCAAAGCGTATTAGAAGATAGACTAGCTGAAGAAATATTAGATGGTAAGTTAAAAAAGAATAAAGTTAACAAAATTGGAATAAAAGATGAAAAAGTAGTGGTAGAGAAATAGGCTGAACTTTAGAGACAATCCTAAAGTGTAAAAATATTAAAGTAAAATCAAGAGAGCTTACTAGGCCCTCTTGATTGACAAGACCAGCATTGGTTTGTCAGTATTATTGTGAAGATTATGCTTTCCACCCTTAGGGCAGTGTACTATCCGCAAATGCGGAATCCACCATTTCCCGAAGGAAAGGATTAAGTACCATTCCTCATCTTCTAGATGAGGATGTAATCTTACACCACTTGCTACTCCTATGAAAAGGAGTGATAGTGTCAGGTTGAGGATAAAGCATTCAGGACTTTTCCTAACCGTTCCATAGAAAAGAGGATTTGACATTTGATTAACCTCCTTTTATTATGGAAAGCTATTACTAGCCTTGTTGTACCACACTCAATATCACATAAAACAACTAGATAAAGAATGTGGCTAGAGTTGCAAAATATATAAATATTATAACACAGAATGCATATATATACAAATATATGGTGATATGGAGGATAAGAAAGGCGTTTTGCTAAGTAATTCTTCGGAGTAACTGCAAAACACATGTCACTCGCTTCGCTCGGACGAATATAAGAAGCCTAACCTTGTTGTATACGGAAAAATCTTATATGTGGTCAAGATAAAAGTCGTTTTTCCTATACAATAAAAATATCTTTTTAGAATTAAAAAGAATGATAGCGAAAAAAAATAGAAAAAACAGTATATAATATTATAAAATTAAGAATATATTGAAAAATCAACAAATACAATAAATGTGTGAACTTTATGTGAAAAATCAAAAAATAGTATTGACATTTGGAAAAAATGGGTATACATTATTAGCAGTCACAAAGAAAGAGTGCTAAAATCAAAGGAGGTAATTTAAATGATTAAACCATTAGGAAGTAGAGTATTAATAAAAATGAAAGAAGGCGAAGAAACAACCAAAAGTGGAATCATATTATCACAAGCAGCACAAGAAAAACCACAAGTAGCAGAAGTTATAGAAATAGGACCCGGAGAACTAATAGATGGAAAACCAGAAGCAATGTTAGTAAAAAAAGGTGATAATGTTATTGTTAGTAAATATTCTGGAACAGAAGTAAAATATGAAGGAACAGATTACATTATTGTAAAACAAGATGATATATTAGCGATTGTCGAGTAGAAAATAGAATTACCTAATAGGGGAATATTGTTAGGTAACTTGAATAAAAAGATATATATGAAAAATGTAAAAACATAAAAGATTGTCAAAAAATGTGTCCACATTGACAATAAGAAAGGAAGGATTTAAAATGGCAAAAGTAATTAAATTTGGAGAAGATGCAAGAAAATCTTTATTAGAAGGTGTTAACAAATTAGCAGATACTGTTAAAGTGACATTAGGACCAAAAGGAAGAAATGTTGTTTTAGATAAAAGCTTTGGTGCACCACTTATTACAAATGACGGTGTAACAATTGCAAAAGAAATTGAGTTAGAAGACAAATTTGAAAATATGGGTGCAAGACTAGTAAAAGAAGTTTCAACAAAAACAAATGATGTTGCAGGTGACGGAACAACAACAGCTACAGTTTTAGCACAAAGCATGATTAAAGAAGGTGTTAAAAATGTAGCAGCAGGAGCAGATCCAATGGCAATTAAAAGAGGTATGGATAAAGCTGTAAATACTGCAGTAGAAGGATTTAAAGAAATTAGTTCAGATGTTAATGGAAAAGATGATATTGCAAGAGTTGCAAGTATTTCTGCAAACAATGAAGAAATCGGAAACTTAATTGCAGAGGCAATGGAAAAAGTTTCAAAAGATGGTGTTATTACAATTGAAGAATCAAAAACATCAAATACAGAATTAAATGTTGTAGAAGGAATGCAATTTGATAAAGGATATTTATCACCATATATGGCAACAGATACAGAAAAAATGGAAGCGGTTTTAGATAATCCATATATCTTATTAACAGACAAAAAAATAAGCAATATTCAAGAAATCTTACCATTACTAGAAAGTTTAATGCAAGAATCAGGAAAACTATTAATTGTTTGTGATGATATGGAAGGAGAAGCATTATCAACATTAATCTTAAATAAATTAAGAGGTGTATTAAATGTTGTAGCTGTTAAAGCTCCTAAATGTTGTAGCTGTTAAAGCTCCTGGATTTGGAGATAAGAGAAAAGCCATGTTACAAGATATTGCAACATTAACAGGTGCAGAAGTCATTACATCAGATTTAGGATTAGAATTAAAAGATACAACTATTGCACAATTAGGTAGAGCAAAACAAGTAAAAGTACAAAAAGAAAATACAATCATTGTTGATGGTGCAGGAGATAAACAACAAATTGCTGATAGAGTTGCACAAATAAGAGCACAAATCAATGAAACAAAGAGTGATTATGATAAAGAACAATTACAAGAAAGATTAGCTAAAATTGCTGGTGGTGTAGCTGTTATCGGTGTTGGAGCTGCAACAGAAGTAGAAATGAAAGATAAAAAACTAAGAATCGAAGATGCTTTATCTGCAACAAAAGCAGCAGTAGAAGAAGGTATTGTTGCAGGTGGTGGAACAGCATTAGTAAATGTTATACCAACTGTTGAAAAATTAGTAGATTCACTAGAAGGTGGAGAACAATTAGGAGCTAAAATTGTGTTAAAAGCATTAGAAGAACCAGTAAGACAAATTGCTATCAATGCAGGATTAGAACCAGCTGTTATTGTTAATAAAGTTAAAAATGAAAAAGCTGGTATCGGATTTGATGCAGCAAAAGAAGAATACGTAGATATGAAAAAAGCAGGAATTGTAGATCCTACAAAAGTTACAAGAAGTGCTTTACAAAATGCAGCATCAATTGCTTCAATGGTATTAACAACAGAAAGTTTAGTTACAGATGCTCCAGAGAAGAAAGAGTGCTGTGGAGGACATGATGGAGCACCAGCAGGAATGGATGGAATGTATTAATAAAATGTAAAAATAGATATCAAAAAAATCTGGGTGAAAAACTTTGAAAGTTCACTCAGATTTTTTTTATTTAACAAAAAATAATAGTTTTTGTCCTAAAGTTCAATACTCTAAGAAAGTTTTTTACATTAAAATTCTAACAATAAAATATAGGAAAGTCAAGAAAAAATATTAAAAAAATTAGTCAAAAAATCGAATTGAAAATTGAAGACTAAGAGATTTTTAAAATTTCACAAAATCCATAAAAAAGAATAATACCAATACTTTTAGGAACATTCTATCTTCTTAGAGTATTGAAATCTAAGCAAAAAACAAGAAATAAAATACGACAACATATTAACTTAATTCAGCGAAACGGATAAAATAAAAGAGAACAAAATCATTAACAAAACTATTTTTGTAAATAGTAAGAACATTGAAAACTACATATCATTATTCGAATAAAAAGGGGAAAAATGTGAATACTATTTACGAGATAGAAAGAAAAGAGTCAAAAACAAAATTTTCAAGAACTCTAAGAATAGAAACCTAAGCTTGATATATTACAAAAAATGTTTTTTTATTATATGTGTAAAATTGTTCAGAATGATTACATACATATAAAAGATTTTAAATAAAAAATAATATTAATAGAAAACAAAAGAAGGAGGAGTAAAAAATAATGAGAAAACGAGAAGAACAAAAGAGCAAAAAGAATAATGGTATTACTTTAATAGCCTTAGTCATCACAATCATTGTTCTACTAATTTTAGCAGGAGTAACGATTGCAACATTAACTGGAGAGAATGGAATACTAACAAGAGCAACAGATGCAAAAACAAATACGGAGGTTGCAGAAGAAAAAGAGGCAATAAGCTTAGCATATAGTGGAGTAATGGCAGATACAAATGGAACAGGAGTAACGGCAGAAAAATTACAAACAGAATTGCAAAATAATGGATATACAAATGCAAAAGCAGTAGATAATGGAGATGGAACAATAACAGTTACATTTGAATCAGGAAGAGAATATACAATAGATGCAAATGGAAGTATAACAGGACCAACTATTTCTAATATAATAGCAACAATGACAATAGAAGGAACAAGAGTTACAACTCCAAATTTACCAAGTGATGAATTCTGCTTTGTTGGAGGAACTGTAGATGAAGGAATTGTTATTTCAGATAACAAAGCTGATGAAGGAAAAGGAGTAGATAGTGAAGAATTAGTTGGAAATCAATTTGTATGGGTACCAGTAGATCAAAATCAAAAATTAAAGATAAGTGTAAAGACAGAAGAAAATATAGAAAGTATAAAATTAACAACTCCATATGGAGATGAGAAAGTATTAGAAAATACAGATTATCAAGAAATAGAATTGACAGGAAATGAAGATTATATAAATGGAGTGTATAAATTGACAGTAAATGCAGGAGAAGAAACAAAAGAAATAGAATTAGATGTATATAGTTTATATGCCCAAAGAATGTGGGAATTAGACATGTTAACAGATGAAATGGCCAAAGTAAAAGGTTATGAAGAGTTAGATGATTTTATACAAGAATATTTTGGTATGCCAGAAGGAACAAGTGTAGAAGATACAAAAGCAATGATTGCTTCAACATATAAACAAGGAAGGTTTGCAGATACAGAAGATTATACAAACCAAGTAAATGACAACGGAGGATTTTATATAGGAAGATATGAGGCAAGCGAAGAAAATGGTAGTGTTGCTATTAAGAAAAACAAACAACCATGGAATTATGTATCGCAAATAGATGCATTAGAAAAATCAAAAGAGAAGTATCCAGATAGTGATTTTACAAGTACATTATTAACAGGAGCAGCATGGGATAGGACATTATGTTGGTTATATGAAACAAATAAAATAAATGAAGAAAAAGGAAAAAGTATTGTAGAAATAGTAGGAGATAGTACAAGTTGGGGAAATTATAATAATGATAGTGATGGAAACAATGGAATAATTAATACGGGAACAGAAAGAGCATTTGCTAATAATATATATGACCTTGCAGGAAATCTAAGTGAATGGACGACAGAGGCCAGCGGCACAGTTAGCAGAGTTTCTCGTGGCCGGTCGTTACAGTTACAATGGTTCTTTTTATCCGGCTTGCATTCGCACCTACAATGTTCCTTCTGGCAGCTACGACAACATTGGTTTTCGCCCAGCTTTATTCTTGTAAAGCTGAAGGCTAAAGCCGTGAATTGAGAACACTCAAAAAAAGTTATTTTAAAAGTAAATATTTAATCATAGGTCTTAACGACTTTAGACGTTAAGAAGGAAATTTTTTCAAATTTAACAAAATACGTTTGAAAAACGGATTTTGATTAATTAGAAAAAATTTTCACTAACGTGGCGTTTTTTGTGCTTTTTAAGCACAAAAAACTGTCACAAAAAATTTATAGAAAAGTGGTGAATGTAAATGGGATTCTGTGAAATGATGAAAATTTTACAAAAAAGAGAAAAAGGAAAGATTATTATATGTAATTTAGGAAGTTTCTATGTAGCAATTGGTAAAGATGCAATTATATTACACAATTTAATAGGTTTAAAAATAAGTTGCATCAAACCAGAAATATGCAAAGTAGGATTTCCAATTAGTTCATTAGAAAAATATACCAATTTACTTGTAGAAAAAAGATACAGTTATATAGTGTATTACTTTAACCAAGAAAAAGAGGAATTGAACATATTTGAAAGTTATGAGGGAAAAAATAAAAATACTTTAGAAACTGAAAATATGAATTGTTATATTTGTTCTAATAGTACAAAACAATATAAAAAGCCAGATAAATACATAATAGCTTTATCAAAACTATATGATGATGAATTTGAAAATATAGATAAAACTACTAAACATGAAAAGAATAAAATTGTAAGAGAAAAACAGTAGAAAAGGAGATCAATATGTTTTCAAAGCAAGAAGAAGAAAATAAATTAGCCTTAATACCAAAGGCAGAAAAATATATAGAATATATGTTAGATATTATGATAAAGCTACCAAGAACGGAAAAATTTAGTATAGGAACAGAATATAAACAAAGTATGTATAAAATGTTAGAAGAAATTATGCTATTAAATAAAGTGAAAAATAAGTTTAAACCAAAAGATATTAAAAAGTTAAAAATAGAGAAACTAGAACATCATGGAGCTGATATTGTAGAAAATATTGAAGAGCAAAAACAGTGTAATCAATATAGACAAGAAATATTATATATCTTAAATACAATTGATAGTAGATTAAATACACAAAGAATCTATTTAAGGATAATGAAAAAATATAAATGGATAGATGAAAAAAAATTTAGAGTAGCTATGGAGCTTATTTATGAGATAGGAAAAATACTAGGAGGACTTATCAAATATTATGCCAAAAACAATTAGAAATTCATATTATAAATATTTGACCTATGAAAAGTTATTAGAAGCACATATAAAATCCAGAAAGGGAAAAGGGTATCGAAAAGAAATTATTTTATTTAACTTAAAACAAGAAGAATATATCATGTGGCTTTTAGAAAAATTGCAAACGAAAACATATAAACATGGAGGATATGCTGTATTTTATGTAACAGAGCCAAAATTAAGAAAGATAGAAAAGTCAAAATATATGGATAGAATCGTACATAGATGGCTTGTTGATAATTTTCTAGAACCAGCATTTGTGGCACAATTTATTAATACATCTTATGCCTGTTTGAAAAACAGAGGAATGCACAAAGCATGTTTAGATGTACAAAAGGCAATGAAACATTGTGAGAAAGTATGGGATGAATATTATATTTTAAAAATGGATATAGCCAAATATTTTGATAATATTAATAAAAACATATTATTAAATATTCTAAAAAGGAAGATAAAAGATAAAGATGTACTATGGTTAATAAAAGAAATACTATATGCTCAAAAAAAAGAAAAAGGATTAGAAATAGGAAATTATACATCTCAAATGTTTGCAAATATATATCTTAATGAAATAGATCAATATGTAAAACATATATTAAAGATAAAGTGGTACTTTCGATATCTTGATGATAGTGTTTTGTTTGTAAAAACAAAACAAGAAGCAAAAGAAATATTAGAAAAAATAAAAATATTTTTAAAAGAAAATTTACAATTAGAATTAAATAAAAAGACACAAATATTTAAAAATAAGCAAGGAGTAAATTTTTGTGGATATAAAATAAATCCGTATCGACTAAAAATACGCGATAAAGGAAAAAGAAAATTAAAAAAGAAAGTAAAAGTACTAAAAGAAAAAATAAAACGAGAAGAAATAACAAGTAAAGATGCACAAAAATATTTAGCAGGACATTTAGGATATATACAAATAGCAAATACGTATAATTTAGAAAGTAAATTATTTTATCAAGAAGATGATATCAATTAAAATAAAATAATAAAAAACTAACAGAAATATATTATCAATAATTTGAAAAACTAGTAAAAAATAGGGATAAATCAAAAGGCCAACAACACAGATAACAGAGTTAATCGTGGCCGGTAATTACAATAACAATGGTTCTAATAATCCGGCTTACAATCGCAACAACAATGATCCTTCTAACAGCAACAACAACATTGGTTTTCGCCCAGCTCTAATATTTTCCTAGATTATATATTTTAAGGAATATATACAATGAAGTATTAGATATTAAAGGGATTTATTCCTTCCTGTAATAGGTAAAAATGTATCAGTAAAATATGTATTAGTAGAAAAAATATAATTTGAATATACATATTTTATGACTTTAAATTTATATAAGAGTATATATTATGTTTTTTAATTTTATGTTTAAAGATAGAATTATTTTATAGAAATAAAAATTAAAGTGAATAAGGAAAGAAAAATGAATATATGTTTTTTTATGGGGAAAATAGTAAGTGATATAGATTTTCAATTTATCATTCATGACAGACGAAATATTTCAATCGCAATATTTGAAGTAGAATTAAACAATAAGAGTAAAATAACAGTTATAGGATATAATGAAATGGCTGATTTTTGTTATGCTACATTGAAGAAAAATGATAATATTGCATTGCAAGGTTATCTAAATAGTCAAATAAAAGTTATTTTAGAAGATGTAACATTAGAAGAATAAATTTTCTAAAAAAATATGCTATATAAAATAAAAAAAGAACTAAACCAAATTTAGTTCTTTTTTCTGGTGGCTTCAAGTGGAATCGAACCACTGACACGAGGATTTTCAGTCCTCTGCTCTACCAACTGAGCTATGAAGCCATAAATTTGTACATTACAAAAAAATGGCGACCCGGAACGGGCTCGAACCGTCGACCTCTAGCGTGACAGGCTAGCGTTCTAACCAACTGAACTACCGGGCCGTAAAAAACATGGTGTTGTAAGGCAGATGCTCTCCCAGCTGAGCTAAGCGACCATGTCCTTTCGACGAAATCTAGTATACAAAATTTTTAATAAGTTGTCAATAGATTTTTAGAAAAAAATTCAAAAAAATCCCAAAAAATGCAAACCAAATTCCGTAAAGGCTTAAAATACTAAAGAATAGCCCTTCAAAATTTTATAACAAAAAAAGAGAAACAGTAACACAAATTTATAAAAAACATATTATATATCATACAGAAGAAAGAAAAGAAAAACATAGTTCTTTTAACGGAAGGAGGTCTAGACTATGCCAGAGAACAGAGGATGTGGAGGATTCGGATTTGGTGATGATTGCTGCTGGATTATAATCCTTATCTTATTAATATGCTGTTGTTGCGGAGGTAACAGAGGAGGATGTTGCTAATCCTTTAAAATGCAAAAAGGAAAATTGAGAACGAACTCGAGGAAATTTGGGGACGGACTCATTTTTCCCTTTTTTTCAATAATTAGATATCATAGAAAAAATATAGAATATAAAAAAATGAAACGATTTTGCGTATCTAAATTTGAAATTAGAAATTGTTAAAGAAAAAAATGAGGAATGTTCATTTGGCTTATGCTCTATAGCCACAATGAAAGAGGCTCACTTTTTTTCTTTTAGAATTTCTATGAAAATTTAGCTTATACAAAATTGTGTAATGATTTTATATTCTATATTTTTCTTCTTAAAATCAAAACATAGAAAGGGAAAAATGAGTCCGTCCCCAGATTCCCTTTTATTTCTCATCATATTTCATATTATCACCATAACGTTTTACTTTTTGAGTTGTTGTTTTTTCAAATTCTTTATCTCTAATAATAAATCCTTTAATATGTTTATAATTTGGTAATTTGCTATTAACACTAGATACAACATCAGAAATAATTTTCTTAATTTCTTCTTTTGTAGGAACACTACCTTTTAGATATTCAGAAATGGCTTCTAAATTTGGATATATTTGTGCTTTTATATAGGTTTCATCATCATCATCTTCTTGAATTCCTTGTACTAAGGCTTCAGAAATTAAAGGGTTATCATTTAAGTAATATTCTATTTCTTCAGGATAAATATTTTTACCATTTTTGGTGACAATCACACTTTTGCATCTGCCAGTAATGTATAGATAACCATTTTCATCAATTTTTCCTAAATCACCTGTATGGAACCAACCATCTTTTATTACATTTGCAGTAGCCTCTGGATTATTGTAATAACCTAACATAACATTAGGACCTTTGACAATAATTTCACCAACACCTTCGTTATTTGGAGAATCAATTTTATATTCTACATTTGGAATAGGAAGCCCTGCAGCATCGTCTTTTTGAAAGAAATCTGTATTTCCAGCAACCAAAGGAGAGCATTCTGTTAAACCATACCCTTGCAATGTATTTAAGTTTAATTTTCTAAAATCAGATAAGATTTCTGGATTGGCAGCGGCAGCACCAACAATAAATACACGTAATCTTCCACCAAGTGTATTTTTAACTTTATTTTTAACAATTTTCTTTATAAAGAAAGGAAGGCTATCAAAAGGATTTTCATTTTGATTTTCTTTTCTATATTTTTCTGGTAATGTTTTATTCATATTTCTAACAATTGTTTTATGCATTTTTTCTAAAAGTAAAGGAACACATAAAATAACAGAAGGGTGAAATTCAGCCATGTTTTTGGCAATATATCGTAATCCTTCACAATGAGCAATACTAGCACCACTATAAATAGGTAATAAAAAGCCTAATGTACATTCATATGTATGGTGCAAAGGTAAGACTGAGAAAAATAAATCACTTCTTTTTACTTTTACAATTCCATAAGTTGAAAGGATATTAGAACAGATATTTCTTTGAGATAAGCAAACTCCTTTTGCATTTCCTGTTGTACCAGAAGTGAATAACAAAATACGTAATTCATCAGGATTAACTTGAATATTATCAAAATCATGAAATCCATTTAAATAGCTGTCTTTTCCAATGACTTTTATATTATCAAAATATAAGATATCATTTGTTTTAGAATCGATTTTATCAAAGGAAACCAATACAGTTTTTTTATTATTTAATTTATGAAAGTTATCCTTTATAGAAGTTAAGTTTTTTAAATCTCCTAAAATGCAAATTGTTTCTGAAACATTCATGAAATTGATAACATCATCACAATGCAATTCTTTATCAATTGGAACAACGATACCTACAATAGAGGCAGCCATATAGGATACACACCATTTGTAGCTATTTTTTCCAATAACTGCTATTCGTTTGTTTAAAAAACCTCTTTTGATTAAGTCTGTTCCTAGATAGACGACATCATTTTTAAATTCTTCATAGGTAATAGAAACAATATTTCCATTTTCATCTTTTAATTTAAAAGCAGTTCTAGATTTAAAGTTTTCGGCAGAGTTGTATAGCATATCTTTAAAATTGGTAACTTCATCAGTTTTATGATATTTCAATTTCAATTGTTCAGAAACTGGCAAGTTAGTTTTCATTTTGAGTACTCCTCCTCATTTAGATAATTTTTTTGAATTGATTTTTCGTAAAGTGTTTCAATAATATATGATAGACTGTTTAATTATATCGATAAAAAATATAATTTGTATCTTGTTTCATTGTTAAAGTACCATCAAATATAGTTTTATCTTCGGAAGAAAGAGGTATATCAATTGATACAGTTGTTTTAAAATCTTCATCTAAATTATTTGTAATATGAATATCAAATGAAAGTGTACAAGCGATATCTTCTAAATTAATATTACATTTTTGTAGTAAAGAGCCATCATATGTAATTGGTGATGAAACATCTGTAATGGTATAATCAGACTTTATATTAGAATTGACATAACTAAAAGTTAAAGGATTAGCTAAATTATTATATAAAGTTGGAGTACTTAAATCTGCTTCATCACTTGAAGAAACTGTGAATTCAAAAGAATCTGTAATTTTATTTTCTTCAGTTATATTACTTTTGGCAAAATCATTGATGCTTTTAAAATATAAGCGGGGTTCTCCTAATTTTGGAGTATTTGAAAACTGTATATTTTCAATACGAACCTTCTTTAAAGTATTTTCTAAGGTATCTTCATCAGATGTGTTTTTGATAAATAAGGCAATATCTGTATATTGATATAAATTTTGTATGGTAAAATTATTAGCTGTATTTGTTTTGTATCCTGCATCAGCACTACTGAATAATGTTATATTGTCAACAGTAAAAATAGTAGACTGGTTTTTATCAGCAAAGCTTAAAATGTCATTTTCAAAGCTTTTCTTTAACACATATTTTTGAAAAACCAAATAGGCAAGAAAAATAACAATACAAATTAAAATAATTGTAATAATGGTTAAAATAATCTTTGTTTTTTTCATAAATTCCTCCTTAGTAAACACTTATATCATAGTATAAAAGCATAAGAAAATCAATAGGAAAAATGGATAGAAATTTTCCAGAATTTTAAATTGACAAAAATAGACACAAAGGGTAAAATGATGATAGGTGATTATATGAAAAAGAAAGAAAAGAAGGAGAAAAAAGTAAAAATAACCATTAAGAATTTAATATATTTTTTAGTTTTTATTGTGTTTATGTTATATTCTATTCTTTTTTATAATCTATATTTTTCAAAAGAGGTATATGCCACAGAAGAAACAGCAAGTCAAAATACAGAAGAAATAAAAATTAGTCATGCAGAAGATGTGAATTTAGAAGAAATTATTTCACAAAATACAAATGATGGGCAAAGAGAAGAATATGAGGTAAGAGAAGAAGTATTAGAATATATTACCAAATATAGAACAAATACAAGTATACCTAAAGGTGTTGTACAAGTTGTACAAGAGGGAAGACAAGGAACACAAGAAGTGACTGTAAAGAAGACCTACAAAGATGAAACATTGGTAAATGAAGAACAAGTTAGCCAAAAGATAACAAAAGCTTCTATTAATAAGATAGTAGAAATAGGTGGAGGAACAGGAACTAGTAACTACAAAGTAAAAGTTGGTGACACATTATATGTTACTTCTGATAGATTGTCTGTTATGGTAGAACCAGATGAAAATTCACAAAAGGTAGCAACATTATCTCAAAATGATGAATTGGAATTAAAAGAAATAAAGGATTCTTGGTATAAAATAGAAAGTGGTACAGCAAGAGGGTATGTAAAAGCAGAATGTACAACATATATTAATCCAAATGCACAAAATGAAGAAGAATATACAAATGAAGGAAGCTCAAATGAAAAATCAGCAAGTACCTTAAAAAGTACATTAAGTTTTAATATGGCTTTAAATAAACCAAGTGGTCTATCATTAGATCAATTTAAAAAAGTATTAACAGATTCTAAAGATAAAAATAATATATTTGCCAATAATGCAGAATATTTTTATTACATAGAAAAACAATATAACATAAATGGCATTTTTGTTGCAGCAGTTGGAATACATGAAAGTGGATGGGGAACTTCAAAAATATCCTTAGAAAAGAAAAACTTATTTGGATATGGTGCTTATGATTCAAATCCATATAATAGTGCTTATCATTTTTCTGATTATTCAGAAAGTATCGATTTATTAGCAAGAGTATTTGTAAAATATTATTTGAACCCAAAAGGTACAAGCATATATGGAGGAGAGGTAGCAACTGGTTCTTATTATAATGGAGCAACATTAACTGGTGTGAATACAAGATATGCAACAGATAAAAATTGGGCAAATCGTGTATATCAACATATGCAATATTTGTACAATAAATTATAAAAAATTCTTGCTATTTTTCTAAAGTTATTGTATGATATATAGGTATAAGAAAAAATAAGGATTATTTTGCCAAAAATAAAGAAGAAAGGGGCAATAAATAGATGAAAAAAGCAGTAATAATTGTTACAATGTTAGTAATTATTTTTGGAATATTTATTGGCACAAATAAAGTTTATGCAGCTGAACAAGCAATTGATGAAGAAACAGAAAGTAGATTAGTAGAAATAAAGGATAATGCAGCAAACTCAATAGAAGATTATAAAGAAAAATATGGTTCAGATGTATATGGAATTGTAGCCTATGTTTTAAACATCATCAGAATTTATAGTATACCATTTTGTTTCTTAGGAATTGCAATAGGAGCTATTCATAAATATGTAGTAGGTGTAAGAAAATTAGATACCTTGGAAAAAGGTTTAGGATTAATTGTAACTTTTGTAACATTATTAATTATATGCCAAGTATTACCACTAGCATTTGCAGTGTTTGTAAGATTTGGAAGGGGGTAACAAATGAAAGTTTTATTTGCTGTAAGTAATGAGGAAATTTCACAAGCAATTATAAAAAAATATCAAAAAGAATATAAAGAAATTATTTCACATAAAAATGTATATTACTTTAATGCAATATTAAAAGAAATACAAAAGGATAAATCATATGATAGAATTGTTATAAGTGAAGACTTGGAGGCTTTTTCACATACACAATATGATCAAATAGACAAATTTATATTTGAAAAACTAGATATGATTAGTGATGAAGCATCTAATATGAGAGGAAGCGATATTCCTATTATATTAATTTGTTCAGATAGAAGAACAAAATCAGAACAAATGTTAGTCAAATTATTTGGAATAGGAATTTATAATGCAATCCTTGGAAACGATAGAAGCGTAGATGAAGTATGTAGATTGCTTCATAGACCTAGATTAAAGAAGGAAGCTAAAAATTATTATCAAATTGATTCTGAAGAAGTAACTTATCAATCAGAAAATGAAAATGACGTAAGCGAAATGGAAATTCAAAATATTTTAGCACACTACAAAAGCCTAGGAAAAGATGAAGATCGATATATAGATAGTTTTAATAATATTGCAGCACAATATAATGATACACAACTAAGAATTATTACAAAATTCTTACCTTTGAATGTAAGAGCAGTGCTAGAAGAAAGATCTCCAAAATATCAAAAAATTATGTCGTTTAACAATAGAGTTTCAGATGATCTAAGAAAGAGCAAGAAAGAAGAAGCAGGAACAAGTGAAAAATTATTAAGACCAAAAGACAAAACTGTTACTATGTCAAAACCTGTTGTTATTCCTTCTTCAGTAAATATGACAGGTGCAAGAAAAATGTCTAAGCCTAAAAAGATACAACCAGAAGTAAATATGCAACAAAATACACAACAACCAAATGAAGAAATGCAACAAAGAAGATTTGTACAACAATCAAATGAAATTGAGAAAAGTCAAATACAAGGAATGCCAACACCAATGGTTAATCCTATAAAAGATGATGAGCAAGAAGTTGTACAAGTAGAACAACAACCAGTAAAACGAGGAAGAGGAAGACCAAGAAAAAATCCTGTTCCTATGGAAACACAAAATGTAGAACAGCCAGTAAAACGAGGAAGAGGAAGACCAAGAAAAAATCCTGTTCCTGTAGAGACAGAAGAAACTATATTGCCGGGATTTGAAGAAGAAAAAGAAGATGATGTTATATTACCGGGATTTAATGATATAGCTCCAACAGAGAATGAAAAAGCAAGTACATATCAAGAAGAAACTATATTACCGGGCTTCGAAGAAGAGAATAATGAGAATACAGATGACATGGTATTACCGGGATTTGAGGATGTAGATAACGAACCAGATCCAGAGCCACAAAGGAGTTTTGAACAACCAGCAACAGAGTATAGTAATCAGGTGCAAACTAATAGTGAGTATTCTTATGGAAACAATCAAAATACATATAATACAAATTATGTATCTTCAAATTCAATCAATATGACGAAAACAAATAATGATTATGTACAGTCAATTGACATTTCATCACTTTTAACATCAGATAAAAAGATAGTAACATTTGTAGGAACAAGTAAGAATGGAACATCTTTTATTGTTAATAATGTGGCAGAATTGTTATCTTCTATGGGAATTAATGTGGCAATATTAGATACAACAATGAATAGAAATTCATATTATATTTACACAAAAAATGAAGAGGCTTTAAGAAATATTGCAGCAAATAGTATTGAGCAACTTTCACAAGGTATTGCTAATGGAATACAAGTAAACAAAAACTTAACAGTATTTACATCATTACCAGATGAAAGAGATTCGATTGTTAAGGTAGATGAAATATTAGAAACATTAGTAAAAAATTACTCATTAATATTAATAGATTGTGACTTTAATACACCAATCGGATATTTTAAACAATCATTAGAAACATATTTAATTCAATCAATGGATATACTTACAATACAACCACTTACAGCATTTTTAAGAGAATTAAAAGCAAAAAACATATTAGATGAAAGCAAATTAAAAATTATATTAAATAAATTTGTAAAAGTTAGAGGAATTAATGAAAAAACAATCATTGGAGGAATGGCATTTTATAATGATCCAGCAATGTCTTTTATGACAGAGTTATTTGATAGAAATCTAATAAAATATATAACAATTCCTTTCGAGGAAGAAATATATGTTAAATATTTAGAAGGAATCATAAATTGTGATATAAACTTAAAAGGATATTCAAAAACATTTATGCAAGTTTTAAAAGCTTTAGGAAACATGATATATCCGTTAGTTTCAGGACAAGGCACATATAAACCACCAACAGTTACAGAAAGCAATTCAGGTATGGGAGCATTTTCACCAAGTATGAATGATACATTAAATCAGATGAAAAGAAATTTTTAAATAGGAGGAATTAGCAGTGATAATAGGGGTTGCTGTAGTATTAGTAATAATTGTAATTATATTAGTTATATATAATATAAAAATTAGTCAAAAAATTCAGAAATTTAAAAACATCAACCAAAAAATTACTAACCTACAAGTTGTTCAAGATTTTATGAATACAATAGGGGAAGCATCATCAGTTGATGAAAAAATAAAGAAAATTAATCATATTTTAATTGAAAAGTATGATATAAAATATTCAACTATTGTTGTTTTTAATGGTGCTGAATATGAAATAAAAGCTTCTAATGTAGATCAAAGGCATTGGGAATCTTTAAAATCATTACAAGATGTAGATATGTTTAAAGATAGTATTCAAACAGCTACTCCTAAATATGTTACTGTTAATAATGAAAATGAAAGATTACCATATCAAAAAATGGAATTTGGTAGAGCAAAATCAGCAATATTTTTTCCATTATATATTGACAATGTTTATATAGGATATTGGATATTAGAAAGTGGAACACCACATGATTTTGATAATATAGACATAACTGTATTAGAAGTTATAAAAGATAACATTGTATCTGTATTAAAAACAGTTGTACATCAAAAAACATTAGAATCAATTGTTAGAACAGATTTATTTACAGGATTATATTCAGAGGAATATTTGTATGGAGAAGGAAAGAAAATTATAGACCAATATACAATATCTACAATATGTATGTTTAAAATTACAAACATAGAAGAAATTAATAAAAATTATTGTAGAGAATTAGGAAATGAAGTCATTAAAGAAATTAGTGGATATGTTCAAAATAGTATTTCAGAAGACTATGTATTTGTTAGATATATGGGACCTAAATTTGTTATTGCGTTTTCAGGTGTAGATATAGAAGGAGTAGCAGCGTTTGTTAATGATATAAAAGAACATATAGAGCAAATGAGAATTTCTTTACCAGAAGATAGTGGTACATATACAAGTGAATTACCAGATAATAAAAATAGAGATATGACTAAACAAACTGTTACACCAATTATAAATGTTGCTTTATCTTCATATTACAAAGGTACAGGTTTGGAAGAAGTATTGAAAAAGCTAGAGGAATACTTAGATAATGCTGATAAATCTGAAAGTGATATAACCAATATATAAGAAGCTAACCTTTTTGTATTCAGGAGATTTCATGAGAAGTCAAGAAAAAATGATTTTTCCTATACAATAACAAAGAAGGAGGAATTTGTATGGAATTTGACAAAACAATGAATTTTAAAGTGGAAAGAGAACAAAATGCAAAGAGCCAAGAAATTTTAAAAGAAGTGTATGAAGCATTAATGGAAAAAGGATATAATCCTATCAATCAAATTGTTGGATATATTTTATCTGGAGATCCAACATATATTACAAGTCATAATGATGCAAGAAATAAAATAAGAACAATTGAAAGAGACGAATTATTAGAAAAAATGGTAAAAAAATATATAGGATTAGAAGAGGACTAATATGAGAATATTAGGAATAGATTATGGAGAAGCAAGAGTTGGTGTAGCCATAACAGATGCTTTGAATATAACAGCTCAAGGATTAGAAACAATTCAAAGAAATCATTCTGATAGAATTGTCTTAAAAAGATTAGATGAAATTCTAGAAGAATATGAAGTAGATACAATTGTTGTAGGACTTCCTTTAAATATGAATGGCACAATTTCAGAAAGAGCAGAAATTACAAAAAAATTTATACATAAATTAAAATGTAAATACAACAAAATAAAAATTGAAGTAATTGATGAAAGATTAACAACCGTTGCAGCTCATAAAACAATGAATTTTTTAGAAGTAAATAAGCATAAAAAACGAGATATAGTAGATACTATATCTGCAGTTTATATTTTAGAAACATATTTAAATAAATTAAAAAATACATTGCAAAATTAATGGAAATCATGTATGATTATATTATTAATATAATAAAAATAAATAATTTGAAAGGAGAAATTTATGAACGATAACGAAAATTATGAAGGAGAAGAGTTAGATAACGTTGTTATTTTAAATGATGAGGACGGAAACGAAGTTAAATTTGAATTTTTAGATTTAGTAGAATTAGATGATGAAGAATATGTTGTATTATTACCAGTTTTAGAAGAAAATGAAGAAGACGAAGGGGAAGTGGTTATACTAAAAGTAGAAGATACAGACAATGATTCAGAAGAAGAATCTTATGTTAGTGTAGAAGATGAAGAAGTGTTAAATAAAGTTTTTGAAATATTTAAAGAAAAATTCAAAGATGATTTTGATTTTGTAGACTAATAAATTAATGAGGCGGATAGAATTCGCCTTTATTTTTGAAGATGATGCGGGCTTTAAAATATTATGGACAGAGAAAATGTTAGAAAAGGCCTGCTATTGTTTTCTATATGTTAATAAAAGGAGGAAAAACAAATGAAAAATTTTTCTACATGGCTACTTGCTTGTTTTGTTGTCATGTTTTGGGTATTTAGAATTATGGTGGCAATTATGGCAGAATTACATCAAGAATTTGTTGTAGCACCATTTAATCAAACAATGGAAATTATATTATTATTTGTCGTATTATTATGTTTGGTATTAATTGTAAAAAGGAAAATAGTTGGGGCATTAATTTATCTATTAGGATATGGCATGTATTTTGGAACAGATTTAGTAAGTAAAGTATCACTTTTAATAGAAGATGCTTCACAATTAACAATTACAGATTATACAGGTATGATGATATCATTAATAGGAATTATTATTCCGGTTGCAGTGTTATTAGACTTATTGGCAGATAAAAATAGAAAAGCACACCCTAAAGATAAAAAGACAGATTGGTTCTATAAAAATGAACAATATGATAGAAAACTAGATGAAAGAGCAGATAAAAATAATTATAGGACTTTATAGTAAAAAGAAGGAAAAAAACAATTGCATAAAATTCAGATCTAAAATAAGACAATTTGTTTTGAATAATAAAGCTGAAGTTTATTAGAGAAATCTAATTGCTTCAGTTTTTTTGTAAAAATTCTTTATAAAAGAATAAAAAAATGGTATAATATGTAAGAATTAAAAATTTAATATATAATGGAAAGGAAAAATTTATGCAAAAAGAAAACGAACAAAATTTAAGAAATATGAATATTAATTGGTATCCGGGGCATATGGCGAAAACAAAAAGACAAATTATAGAAGATGTAAAATTAGTAGACATTATAATAGAATTACTAGATGCACGTATACCAATATCTAGTCAAAATCCAGATATAGCACAAATAACCAAAAATAAAAAGAAAATAGTTGTATTAAATAAGTGTGATTTAGCGGATGAAAGACAAAATAAAAAATGGATACAATATTTTCATAATAAACATATTCCAGCAGTTTTAACAGATTCTAACTCTGGAAAAGGAATTGAAGAATGTGTCAGAAGAATAGAAAAAATAATGGATGAGGAATTAAAAAATCAAGCTGAAAAAGGAAGAATTGGAAGAAAAATAAAAGCTATGGTATTGGGAATTCCCAATGTAGGGAAATCATCTTTTATTAATCGAATTTCTAAAAAAACGTCTGCCGGTGTCGGAAATAAACCGGGAGTAACGAAACAAAAACAGTGGATTCGTATTAACGAGAAAATAGAATTATTAGATACACCGGGAGTATTATGGCCAAAATTTGAAAGTGAAGAAGTTGCTTTACATCTTGCATTCACAGGAACGATAAAAGAGGATATTTTACAGAGAACAGAAATTGCCTATTATTTACTAAAATTTTTAATAGAAAACTATGAAAACTTGCTATGCGAAAGATATAAAATAACAGAAGAATATATTCATGAACAATTAGAAAATGAAGAAAGACCAGAAAATGAAAATATTTATGAAATCTTTTTAGAAATAGGAAGAAAGAGAGGCTGTATTATTTCTGGTGGAAATATTGATGAAGAAAAGACAGCAAGAATGTTATTAGATGAATTTAAAAATGGAAAAATTGGAAAAATAACTTTGGAATGTCCAATTGGGGACGTTTCTTTCTGAGACATTTTTATGTAAAGTTATATAGAATTAAAATGATATAAAAGTAATAGATATACTACAATTATGAAATAAAAAAAGTTAGTATAAAAGTAAAGGAAGAAATAAAATGGAAGAATTCTTAAAAATAGATAGACCAAAAGGAGAAGTAGAACTAATGTCTCCATTGACATGGGCATATATAGGAGATGCTGTATATGAATTATATATAAGAAATAAACTAATTAATGAAACAAATTTGAAACCACATAAATTACATATAGAGGCTATTAGATATGTGAAAGCAAAAAGCCAAGCAGAAAAATTAAGTGAAATATATGAAAGTTTAACAGATGAAGAAAAGGATATTGTAAGGAGAGGAAGAAATACACAAAATCATCATTTACCTAAAAATTCAAATGTACAAGAATATATGTATGCAACAGCATTTGAAGCTTTGATCGGATATTTATATTTAACAAAACAGCATACAAGATTAAAAGAGATATTAGATAAAGTTTAAAGATAAAGTAATTTTTAGATAAAAAATAATCCTAGAGTAACTAACTTAATGATAAAAACTAAATGTATGATATCAATAAAATATATTAAAGTCAATAGATAGATCATTCTTTAGTAAAAAATAAAATTGAATAAGGATATAAAAAGAAAAAAAGTAAAAATTCATTGTTTTTGTGATGAAATCAAAGGATTTTTACTTTTTTTATTATACCTTAAGTTAGTTACTTAAAGAAAATTAATAAATCTATGCAAATTAAGCAAGCAAAAGAAATGTTAGATATAGGAAATAAAACTAATAAACGGAAATAAAATGAGATAAAGTGGAAATAAAATCGTTCACAAATAAAAAAAGAATTATAAAATAAAAAAAATTCTAAGTTAAGTAAAAACGATAAGTTTTATGAATATATATGCAAACAAGAATAAAACAAAAGATAAATGGAAAAATAAAAGAAAGATATACAAAGAAAGGAAAGAGAAATGCAAATGAAAAGAAATGAAAAAGAAAAAGGAATTACATTACTAGCACTAGTTATAACTGTAGTTGTTTTATTAATTTTAGCAGGAATTACAATTGGAACTATTACAGGAGATAATGGCATTATTAGAAATGCACAAAATGCAAAAGAAGATACTGAAATTGCAAATGAAAAAGAAGTAGTAGAAAAAGCAACTGTACAAACCATGGGAAATAACAAATATGGAAATGTAGAAAAAGATGGGTTACAGGAAGAATTAGATAAGGAAACAGGAGATGGAAAAACAGAAGTAAGTGAAGCAGATGAATATTTTAAAGTTGTTTTTAAAGATAGTGAACGTTCTTATCTTGTAGACAAAAATGGTAATGTGATGGAAGTTCCAGATAGAAGTGGAATCCAAGTAGGAGACTATGTGAATTACACATATGACACAAAGGCAGAGGGATATAATTTATTAGCAGCAGAAAGTGGGTATGACAGTGACCAAACAGTAACTCAAGCAGCAGGAATGAAATGGAGAATCTTAAATATCCACCCAGATGGAAGAGTCGATTTAATAAGTGAAACAGTACCAAGTGGAAACATATATTTCCAAGGAGCACTAGGATATAATAATGGAGTATATCTATTAAATGATATATGTAAAGAGTTATATAGTAATCGCACATTAGGAGTAGAAGCAAGAAGTATAGACTTGGAAGATGTAGAGAGCCAAATGAACGAAGAAGGAATAGCAAGAAGAGATGCGTATGTACAGTCTAGCAGTGGAACACAATATGGAAATACAAAAACCTATACAAATTACAAGATGTATCCAAACTTATATGTACAAGAGAACGGAAGTGGAATTAATTTAACAGGAGATACAGAGGAGGAAAGAAAAGAGCAAACAAAGAAAGACGGAATAGGAGTAAGTGATGACGGATATACAAGTCCAACAACAGAAACGTCAAGTGAAACATATAGTTTAACAGTAACTCAAAGTTATTATGGATTTAGTAGAGTACAAAGTTCATACTTTGACGACAGCAGAGCATATAATGTGATCTTTGGTACAGAAGCAAACTATTGGTTGGCTTCCCGTTGTGTTGTCTGTATATCGAGTCATGGGGGGTTCAGTTTGCGTTCTATAGAAAATTCTAACTATAATTATTACGAGATGCTCCTGACAAATGGTACTATGGGTAGTCAAGGTGTTCGTGTTCGCCCAGTAGTTTCTCTAGGGTCTGACATCAAAATCACAGCATGTGAAGGAAAAAACAGTAGTACAAATATGCACCAAATCAGTAAATGACAAAAATAAGGTGATTAAAGAAAAATTGATTAAAACACTTGAAAAAAATAGAAATATATAGTAAAATAGGTATGTTAAAAAACAACATACCTTTTACTTAGCTTATAGATAAGCACCAAATCTTAAGCTCAGTTAAGGGAGAAAACAAAAAATAGGAGGTGTAAACGATGACAAAGGAAAGAAAACAAGAAATCATTAATACATATAAAAGAGAAGAAAACGATACTGGTTCACCAGAAGTTCAAATCGCTCTTTTAACAGAAAGAATTAATGAATTAACAGAACACTTAAAAGTTCACAAAAAAGATAACCATTCAAGAAGAGGACTTCTAAAAATGGTTGGAAAAAGAAGAAACCTATTAAACTACGTAGCTAAAAAAGATATCAACAGATATAGAACAATCGTTGAAAAATTAGGAATAAGAAAATAATTATATTTAATAAGCCCGGTGTATAATCGGGCTTAAAAAAAATTTTAGTAAACTTGAGATTAGGTAAGTAGCTTGTATGATGGGCTGGTGATGATTTTAGGGACGGAGCAAAAAATCATCATTTTATTTAAAGATTAATTATTAATTTTAATAATTTAGTGCAATGATGATTTTTTGCTCCGTCCCTAAAATCATCACCAGCTCATCATAGAGGTTACCATCTAAATTAAGTTTACTAAAGTTTAATAAAAAAATTTGGTGCAATAATAATATAAAAGTAAATTTTTAATTTAGGAGGATTTTTTATGTTTAAAACGTATGAAACAGAATTAGCAGGAAGAAAACTTGTTTTTGAAACAGGTAAAATGGCAGGATTAGCAAATGGAAGTGTATTGGTTAGATATGGAGATACTGTTGTTATTGTTAATGTTACAGCTTCTAAAGAACCAAAAGAGGGAATTGACTTTTTTCCACTTTCAGTAGATTATGAAGAAAAATTATATTCCGTAGGAAAAATACCGGGAAGTTTTATTAAAAGAGAAGGGAAACCAAGTGATAAAGCAATTTTAACATCAAGAGCAATAGATAGACCTTTAAGACCATTGTTTCCAAAAGACTTTAGAAATGATGTTGTTGTTGTAGCAACAGTTCTTTGTGTTGACCAAGATAATTCACCAGAAATTGCAGCTATGATTGGTGCTTCTGCAGCATTATCTATTTCAGATATTCCATTTGGCGGACCAACAGCAGCAGTAAATGTAGGATTAATTGATGGAAAAATTATTATTAACCCAACAGAGGAAGAAAGAGAAAAAAGTGATTTAACATTAACAGTTGCAGGAACAGAAAAGAAAATTGCTATGATTGAAGCAGGTGCAAATGAAGTACCAGATGATGTCATGTTAAAGGCAATTAAAGAAGGACATAAAGAAATTAAGAAAATTTGTAAATTTATTGCAAAAATGAAAAAAGAAATTGGAAAACCAAAATTCGAATATAAGTCATTTGCAGTACCAGAAGATATTTACGAATTTGTAGAAAATAATTTTAAAGAAGATATGTTAACAGCTGTTCAAGAAAAAGACAAAGAAACAAGAGACAATAATGTTTCAGAGTTAACAGATAAAATTGCTAGTAGCTATGAAGAAAAATTTGGACAAGAAGCAGCTGAAGAACATAAAGCTGATATTGGAGAAGCAATTTATAAATTAGAAAAGAAATGTGTAAGACATTTAATTTTCGATGAACATAAGAGAGTAGACGGAAGAGCATTAGATGAAATTAGACCTTTATCATGTGAAGTAGGACTATTACCTCGTACACATGGAAGTGCTTTATTTACAAGAGGACAAACACAAGTCTTATCAGTCGCAACATTAGGTATGATTAGTGAAGAGCAAGTATTAGATGGAATTGATACAGAAGAATCAAAACGATATATGCATCATTATAATTTCCCAAGCTATAGTGTTGGTGAAGCAAGACCTTCAAGAGGACCGGGAAGAAGAGAAATTGGTCATGGAGCTTTAGCAGAAAAAGCATTAGTTCCTGTTATACCATCAAAAGAAGAATTCCCATATGCAATTAGAGTAGTATCTGAAGTATTATCTTCAAATGGATCAACATCACAAGCAAGTATTTGTGGTAGTACATTAGCATTAATGGATGCAGGTGTACCAATTAAAAGACCTGTTGCAGGTATTTCTACAGGATTAGTTACAAATCCTGACAATGATAAAGATTATGTGATGTTAGTGGATATTCAAGGAATTGAAGATTTCTTTGGAGATATGGACTTCAAGGTAGGTGGAACGGAAAAAGGTATTACAGCAATTCAAGTAGATATTAAAGTAGATGGTTTATCTTATGATATTATTAAAGAAGCTTTTGAAAAAACAAGAATTGCTAGAAAACATATATTAGAAGACGTTATGCTTCCAGTATTAGATAAACCAAGAGCTGATATTTCTGAATATGCACCAAGAATTGTTAGTACACAAATTAAAGTAGATAAAATTAAAGATGTTATCGGACCGGGTGGAAAGATGATAAATAAGATCATAGATGAAACTGGTGTCAAAATCGATATTGAAGAAGATGGACAAGTATTTATCTATTCAAATGACAACAAAAAAGCAGAACAAGCATTAGAAATGATTGAAGATATTGTAAGAGAAGTAGAAGTAGATGGTATCTATTATGGAGAAGTTGTTAGAATTATGAACTTTGGAGCATTTGTAGATTTAGGATGTGGAGGAAAAGAAGGATTATTACACATTTCTCAAATCTCTAAAGATAGAATTAAACATGTAGAAGATGTGTTACATGTAGGAGATAAGGTAACAGTAAGAGTTACAGACATTGATGACCAAGGTAGAATTAATTTAACTATGAAAGATTTGTCAGAAACAAAATCAGACGAAGTTGAAAAATAATGATGTATAAAAAGGTTGTAAGATTTTTTACAACCTTTTTGACATTTTATAAAACAATCATATATAATATATACAATAAAGAAATTAAAAAAATAGAAATAAAAGCATTTTTCTAGAAAGGTGGATTATGGAGTATATAGCAGAATTTTCAGCATATTTAGGAAGAATTACAGGAATTGATAGTGAATATATAAAATTAACAATACTTACTGTATTAATATTTTTCGTTTTTGGGGTTATTAAATCAATCATAAAAAAGATATATTCAAATTTACCAGTAAATGATAAAAAGAAATTTTTTAGAAACCGAAAAATTCGAATTATATTAACAGCAATTTCTTTTATATTAGTTTTTCTTCTTTGGGGAGAAAAACTATCAGGGCTAATTACACTTATTAGTTTTGTATCAGCAGGTTTAACGATTGCTATAAGAGAAATTATATTTAACTTTTTTGCTGGTATGTATATCAATATCAATAGACCTTTTGAGATAGAAGATAGAATTGAAATTGATGATGTTATGGGAGATGTGATTAGTAAACATGCATTAGGATTCGAAATATTAGAAATAGGCAAAAGAGTATATGGCGAACAAAGTACAGGAAGAATTATTCATATACCAAATTCATATATCTTTACCAAAACACTAAAAAATTATACAAAAGTATTTAAATACATATGGGATGAAATAAAAGTAGATGTTTCTTTAGATGCAGATATTAAGAGAACAGAAGAAATTTTATATGAAATTGTATTTGATAATGAGACATTAAAAGAAATTCCAAAGAAGATGGAGGATGCTGTAGATGAAGCGATTTTGGAATATAGAATTTATTATAACAATTTAGACCCAATTATATATATGAAAATAGAAAGGTCACATATAGAAATGCATTTAAGATATTTGGTACATCCTAAAAAGGCAAGAGATGTACAAAATGAAATTAATATGAGAATTATGGAAGAATATCAAAAAGGAAATTTACAATTATATATAAATGATTAAACATATACAAATTAGAAAGAAATATAAGTAAATTTTTTTGAAAAAACCTTGCATTTTTGGCAAAAAGTGGGTATAATATATAAAGAAAACAACAAGAGCGAGAGAGTGGGAACAAATCCCACTCTTAAATTTTGAAAAAAGGAGGAAATCTTCTTGGCAAATATAGAAGAAAAGGTTGAGAATCTATTAAAAGAAAAAATAGAAAATATAGGATATGACCTGTATGATGTAGAATATGCAAAAGAAGGAAAAAACTATTTTCTAAGAATCTATATAGATAAACCAGAAGGAATAGATTTAAAAGATTGTGAAAAAGTGAATGATGAAATATCTGACATATTAGATGAAGTAAATTACATCAAAGACCAATACTTTTTAGAAGTTTCATCACCCGGAATCGAAAGAATATTAAGAAAAGATAAACATTTAGAGCAAAATAAAGGAAAAGAAATACATGTAAAATTATTTAAAAAAGATGATTCAGGAAATAAAGAATATCAAGGGATATTACAAGACTTTAATGAAGAATATATTTTTCTAGAAAATGATATAAAGATCGAAAGAAAGCATATAGCGCAAATTAAAACTGTATATCATTGGGATTGAAAAATAATTACAATTTTGGCTATGTCAAAATTTAATTCTTTTCCAATCTAGATGAAAAGAAGAAAGGAAGGAAAGTGATAAAAAATGAAAAGTAAAAGTAAAGCAAAAGAACCAGCAATAGATAATAAAGAATTAATATTAGCTTTAGAAGAATTAGAAAAAGAAAAAGGAATCAAAAAAGAATATTTATTAGAATCTATTGAAACAGCATTATTAACAGCATATAAAAGAAATTTTGATGCATTAGAAAATGTAAAGGTAGTTATGGACCCACAAACAGGTGCAACACATGTATATTCTATCAAAGAAGTTGTTGAAAATGCTAAAGATAATGCATTAGAAATTAATTTAGAAGAGGCAAGAAAGATTAATAAAGAAGCAAATATTGGAGATAGTGTAGAAGTTGAGATTGTTCCAAGAAACTTTGGAAGAATTGCAGCACAAACAGCAAAACAAGTAATTATTCAAAAATTAAGAGAAGCAGAAAGAGAAATTATTTACACAGAATTTAATGATAGAAAAGGTGAAATTGTTTCAGGAATTATTCAAAAAGCAGATAAAAACATCGTAGTAATGGATTTAGGAAGACTAGAAGGTATTATGCCAACAAAAGAACAAGTACCAACTGAAAAGTATAAAGTGAATGATAAAATAAAAGGATATGTACTAGATGTTGAAAGAGGTGCAAAAGGAGCACCACAAGTTATTGTATCTAGAAGTCATCCTGATTTTGTTAGAAAATTATTAGAATTTGAAATCCCAGAAATTTATGAAGGTGTTATTGAAATAAAAAGTGTTTCAAGAGACCCGGGATATAGAAGTAAAGTAGCAGTATATTCTCCAGATCCTAATATAGATCCAGTAGGTTCTTGTGTAGGACAAAAAGGTGTTAGAATTCAAAATGTTATCAATGAATTAAATGGAGAAAAAATAGATGTTATTGAATGGAATGAAGACCCATCAATATATATATCTTCAGCATTACTACCAGCACAAATATTAGCAGTAGATGTAAAAGAAAGTGAGAAATTTGCACAAGTTATTGTTCCAGATGATCAATTATCACTAGCGATAGGAAAATCTGGACAAAATGCAAGATTAGCAGCAAAACTTACAAATTGGAAGATTGATATAAAATCAGAAACCCAATTTAGAGAAATGTTGATGAAAGCACAAGAAGAACAAGCAGGAGAGGAAGAACAAAAAGAAGAATAATTGGAATTTTCAAACATACAATAAAAGGGGGTTTTTATGTGAAAAAGATACCACAAAGAACTTGTATGGGATGTAATGAAAAAAAAGATAAAAATGAGTTAATTAGAATTGTAAAAAATAAAAATAATGAAATACATATAGATAAGATTGGAAAGATGGATGGAAGAGGCGCTTATATATGTAATGATATAAATTGTTTAGAAAAAGTTATAAAGTCAAAAAGACTAGAAAGAGTTTTAGAGACAAAAATAACAGATGAAATTTATGAAAGTTTAAGAGGTGTCATTCTTGATAAATAAGAAAGTATTAGGTTTAATAGGTTTATCTGCAAAAGCAGGAAAGGTTTCTTTTGGAGCAGATAGTGTAGAAAATGGAATAAGAAAAAAAATTGTAAAATTGGTGATTGTAGCAGAAGATTCATCAGATAGAACAAAAGATAAATTTGAGAGAATATGTAAAGAATTTCATATACCAATTATACAAATAGCGGATATAGAAACATTAAGTAAGACAATAGGCAAAAACAATAAAGCAATTATTGGTATACAAGATATAAATTTATCAAAAGAAATAGAAAAAATAAATAATGGGGGTGAAGCTATTGGGTAAAATAAAAATACATGAAATTGCAAAAAAATTAAATTTAACAAGTAAGGAGATATTAGAAATAGCAAAAAAATTAAATATTGAGGCAAAAAGTCATTTGAGTGGAATAGAAGAAGAGGAAGCAAAAAAAATCGAAGATGAAATATTGAAAAATTCTTCTAAGACAAAAAAAGCAACAGAAAATAAAGGAGCTAAAAAAGAAAATAAGAAAGAAACGCCTGTTATTATCAGAAGAGAAGTGATTATATCACAAGATGAATCAGAAAAAGCAAAAGAAGTAATCAAAAAAGAAGAAAAAAGAAATAATACAATTGGATTTGTTGAAAGAAAAAATAACAAAGACTATAACATTGTATATAGAAATAAACCTAATAAACCAATGACTGTAAGTGAATTATTTGGATTAAAAAAGGAAGAACCAAAGAAAGAAGAAGTAAAAAAAGAAGAAAAAACAGAAGTGAAAAAAGAAACAGTAGTAAAACAGGAAAATAACGAAAAAAATGTGAATACTGTTCAAGAAGAAAAATCTAGCAAGGTTGCAGAAAAGGTTGAAGAAAATAAAAATATGAAAACAGAAACTAGAAATGTAAAAACAAATTATCATCATACTAATAATAATTATCAAAATAGGAATACTAACTTTAATAATCAAAGAAGAAATAACTTTAACAATAACAATAATAATGGTAACTTTAATAGAAACAATAATAAATTTAACAATAGAAATAATAACAACAATGATCGATATGGAAGAAAACCATTAGATGAAAGAGGAATTGAAAAAAATATCAAAAATATCATGGCAACAGAAGTAGTAGAAAAAGAAAATGTAAGAGAATACAATAAAAGCATAGATAAACAAAAAAGTAATAATAAATTTGATGAGACGAAAAATACTAAAAAAACAAAAAGTAGAAGAAATTCAAATAATGGAAGTTTTGATGAAGGAAAATTAAAAACATTAAAAACGGCTAATCAATTATCAAGCATGTTTGATGATCAAGAAGGTGGCATGTTAGATTATTATGATTTAACAACAGAAAGAGGTAGAAGAGGCAAGAAAAAGAAAATTCAAAATCAAGAAGAAAGAACAAAACAAAAAATCTTTAAATTAACCGATATAGAAATTCCAGAAACAATTACAGTTAAAGATTTAGCAGCAGAAATGAAAAAGACAACTGCAGAAGTTATCAAAAAGCTATTAGGATTTGGTGTAATGGCAACTATTAACAATGAAATAGATTTTGATACAGCATATTTAATAGCACAAGAATTTGGTATTACAGCAACAAAGAAAGAAACTGTAACAGAGGAAGACATCTTATTCGATGAATCTGAAGATAGAGAAGAGGATTTACAACCAAGACCACCAGTTGTTGTAGTTATGGGACATGTAGACCATGGTAAAACTTCATTATTAGATGCTATTAGAAAAACAAATGTCATTGAAGGAGAAGCAGGAGGAATTACACAAGCAATTGGTGCTTATATGGTAAAAATTAATGATAGAGAAATTACTTTCTTAGACACACCGGGACATGAAGCATTTACAGCAATGCGTGCAAGAGGTGCACAAATTACAGATATTGCTATTTTAGTTGTTGCTGCAAATGATGGTGTTATGCCTCAAACCATTGAAGCGATTAACCATGCAAAATCAGCAGGTATTCCAATTATTGTTGCAATTAATAAAATTGATTTACCAGATGCTAATATTGATAAAGTAAAACAAGAATTAATGGCATATGAATTAGTACCAGAAGAATGGGGTGGAGATACAATTTATGTTCCAATTTCTGCTAAGAAAAACCAAAATATAGATCAACTATTAGAAATGGTATTATTAGAAGCAGATGTCTTAGAATTAAAAGCAAATCCACATAAACAAGCAAAAGGAGCTGTTATAGAAGCAAGACTTGATAAAGCAAAAGGTGCAATTGCAACAATGTTAGTACAAAGAGGAACTTTGGACGTAGGAGATACGATTGTTGTTGGTTCATCTATTGGAAGAATTAGAGCTATGACAAATGATAAAGGTAAAAAAGTAAAATCAGCAGGGCCATCAACACCAGTAGAAATTATGGGATTAACAGATGTACCAGAAGCTGGAGATACTTTCTATGAAGTTAAAAATGAAAAAATGGCAAAACATTTAATAGAAAGAAGAAAACGTCAAGCAAGAGAAAAAGCAATTAATAGTGTGACAAAAGTAACATTAGACAATTTATTTAGTCAAATGGAAGAAGGAAAACTAAAAGTATTAAACTTAATTGTAAAGGCAGACGTACAAGGTTCTGTAGAAGCTGTAAAACAATCATTGGAAAAATTACAAAATGAAGAAGTTAGAGTAAAAGTTATCCATAGTGCAGCAGGAGCAGTTAACCAATCAGATGTTACACTTGCAAAAGTATCTAATGCCATTATCATCGCATTTAATGTAAGACCTGACCATACAGCAAAAGAAATGGCAGAAAAGGAAGAAGTAGAAATTAAACAATATTCTGTTATTTACCAAGCAATAGAAGATGTAGAAGCAGCTATGAAGGGAATGTTAGCACCTAAATTTGAAGAAAAGGTTATCGGAAATGTAGAAGTAAGACAAACCTTTAGAATTTCAAATGTAGGAACAATTGCAGGAGCTTTTGTATTAAATGGAAAAGTTGAGAGAAATGCAGGTGTAAGAGTTATTCGTGATAATATTGTTATACATGAAGGACATTTAGCAACCTTAAAAAGATTTAAAGATGATGTAAAAGAAGTTACAAAAGGTTTTGAATGTGGAATGCAAATTGAAAACTATAATGACATCAAAGAAGGAGACATTATTGAGGTATATGTTATGGAAGAGATAGAAAGGTAAAAGGAAAAGCACTTTTTCCTTTTTTCCTAGATAAGAAAAGGAGATGAACCCCTTTTGAGTAAATATTCTAAAAAAGTTGAAAGACAAATTCGAGAAGCTAGAAGAATAGCTGGGAATAAAAATAGAAAAATAGAAGAAAAAGAAGAATTGAAACAAATGAAAGCCGAAAAAAAGAGGGTAAGGAAAGAAATAAAAAGAGTAGAAGAATACCAAAAGCAAGAAGAAGCCAGAGAACAATCAAAAGTAAAACAAAGAAGAGAATTAAGACAAGAGTATTTAAAAGCTTTAGAATGTAAAGATATAAGACAAGCAAATGCAGTAAAAGATGTTATGTTAAAGTTTGAAATTTATAATAAACTAGAAGAAAGGCAACAAGAAGAAATTACTTTATAAAGGAGAGAAACATATGCAAGGAAAAGAAAACCCAAGATTAGGGAGAATTGATGAAGAATATAGAAAAGAACTTAGTCAAATTATTGGATATGAATTAAAAAATCCAAATGTTACAGGTTTAATTAGTGTAACAAAGGTAAAAGTTACAAACGACTTAAAATTTGCAAAAGTTTATGTAAGTATTTTGAATTCAAAAAATATAAAAGATACATTAGCAGGACTAAAAAAATCATCAGGATATATTAGAAGTGAATTGGCTAGAAGAATTAATTTAAGAAATACACCAGAATTAATATTTGAATTAGATGATTCTATTGAATATGGTGCGAAAATTGATTCTATTTTAAAAGAAATCATGCCAAAGAAAGAAGAAAAAGAATAAAAAAGAGAGGGATATAATATGACATTAGATGATATTTTAGTGGAAATAAATCATGCTGAAAAAATAGTTATTATGGCACATGAGACACCAGATGGAGATGCGATTGGAAGTATGTTATCAATGAACTTAGCTTTAAAGAAATTAGGTAAAGAGGCAGATGTTATTGTAAGAGAATTTCCAAGGACATTTGCTTTCTTACCGGGAGCTAAAGAGGTAAAATCAAATTCTGATATTGAACAATATGATTTAGCCGTTTCATTAGATTGTGCAGATTTAAAAAGATTGGTTGGAAAAGAATATTTTGAAAGTGCTAAAAAAACAATCGTTATTGATCATCATGGTACTAATATGATGTATGGGGATTTAAATTTCGTAAATCCTGTTTCACCTGCTTGTTGTGAAATTTTAGCAGGAATGTTTGAATATTTTGATATAGAAATTGATTCAGAAATAGGTAGTTGCATATTAACAGGAATTATAACAGATACAGGAGGATTTAAATATTCTAGTGTAACACCAGAAACATTTGAATTTACAGCAGAATTATTAAGAAAAGGTGTCAATGTTTCAGATATTTATCAAAGAGTATTAGAAACAAGAAGAAAATCAAATTTTGAATTATTAAGAAGAGCTATGAATCGATTAGAACTTTTGGAGGATGGAAAAATAGCTTTTACATATATTAATAAAAAAGATGAAGAAGAAGTTCATGCAGAGACAGGAGATCATGAGGGAATTGTTGAGAATGGAAGAAGTATAGAAGGCGTTAGAGTTTCTGTATTTATACGAGAGAAAGAAGAAAACATATATAAAGTTTCTATGAGAGCGGGAAATGGTTTTAACATTAATGTTTCTGATATTTGTTATATCTTTGGTGGTGGAGGACATCCAAGGGCTGCTGGTGCAGTTGTATCTGGTACGGTTGAACAAGTAAAGGAAAAGTTGGTAAAAGAGATTAAGAAAGTTATATAAATACAAATTCTATATTGATTTAATAAAATAAAAAAACAGTAAATATATGGAGTTATCATATGTTTACTGTTTTTTTGTTATATGCAAAAAAGTTAAAATTTCTTAGATTCTGATACTCTAAGAACGATTTTTATATTTTAAATTTTAACAATAAAATATAGTAAAGTCAAGATAAATAGGAAAAAAATTTTTTAGATAAAAATGTATTTTTTTTTAGATTTTATAATGGTCAAATTTTCTAAAATGCTTATATATTATAGACTTTACGATTTATATTTTTTCTTAGAGTATCAGAATTTAAGTAAAATAGAAGAAATTACAAAGGCAAAAAGAAAAGAGTGATTTTTCTATACAAATAAATACAAAAGAGAGGAGAATTAAGAGAATGAAAAAACTATCAAAACAAAGGAAGCAAAGAAACAAAGGTATAACTTTAATTGCATTAGTAATTACAATAATTGTGTTACTAATATTAGCGGGAGTGACAATTGCGACATTAACAGGAGACAATGGAATCTTAACAAGAGCCAATAAAGCTAGTGAAAGAAAAGAAACAGAAGAGAATAAGGAAAAAATAAAGTTAGCAGTAGCAGAGGCACAAATCGGAGAAAATGGATATCAAAAATTAGAACAAAATAATTTACAAAGAGCATTAAATAATCAATTTGGAAAGAAATGTACAGTAATACGTAATGATGGTGAAACATTTACAATAAGTTGCTTAGAAACACTTCAAGATTATATAGTTACTTCAACTGAGTTACAATATGGAATAAATTGGAAGGATGCTATGCTAAAAGCTGTTGCACCAGAAAGTCAAGATGAAGACAGAAATAATAAAGTTATAGGGATAGGAACTAATGGAGAACCAGTGGACATGGATTTATGGGAGTATACAGTGTTAGATGATAATACGATAGGATTAAATGATAGTAATTCTCTTAATGATATAAATAAAAATAAAGGATATTTGGGGAACTTTGAAAACGGAAAGATTATGGGAGCTATTCCTCAATATGTAAGTGTGGATAATGGAAAAACTTATTTACCTGTAACAAATATGTTTGCAACTTTTTGCGAAATATCAGAATTAACTATAATGCCGCAATTACCTATGACAGTTAAAGATTTAAGTAATTGTTTTATAAGATGTAATAACCTAAGCAATGTTTCAAATTTGCCTACATCTATAGAAAAGGCTGGTACAACATTTAAAGGGTGTGTAGCGTTAACAGTAGCACCTGAAATTCCTATAAGTATGAAAGGCATAGGGGGAATGTTTGAAGGTTGCGAAAATTTAATAAAGGGTCCCACAGTAATACCTAATAATGTAAAAGATATTAAATTGGCTTTTTTTGGATGTAAACATTTACAAGGAGAAATCATAATAGAAGCAGATCTGACTGGAAAAATGGTAACTCCTCCAGTACAAACTGATATTTACCGTTCTTTTTATGGTGCAGCATCATTAAATTCAACTAATACTATGCTAAAAGTATATTTGAAAAACAATTTGTATGACCTATTTATGAATAATTTATCTAGCATTATTGATATTACAATATCAAATAAAAATATAAAATTTATTAATTTAGAAAAGTGAAGAATATATGAAGAAATAATAATTATTTTTTAATAAAGTTAAGAGAGATAAAGCAAAAAACTTTCTTAGAGTTAGTTACTCTAAGAAAGTTTTTCTATAAAAAATAATATCAATAAAAGTTTAAAAAGTCAATAGTTAGAAAAAAACTTTATAAAATATAGAAAGATTTAAATACTAATGGTTATATATACGTATAAATTATAAAAATACCTTGATTTTAATTATTATGCAAACTTATCTACTACTTAGAGTAACTAAATATAAGAAGCTATGGGGGGAAAAAGATGAAAACAAAAGAATTAAAAAGAAGCAAAGGTATAACTTTAATTGCGTTAGTAATTACAATAATTGTGTTACTAATATTAGCGGGAGTGGCGATTGCGACATTAACAGGAGACAATGGAATATTAACAAAGGTACAGGAGGCAAAAAAGAAAACTGAACAAGCTGAGAAAAATGAAAAAACAAATTTAGCAAAAACAGAAGATTTGATTAATGAATTTGTAAATGGAATAGAAGTAGAACAAGTAACGGATGAAAATGCGGGAGTATTAGAAACAGAGGGAGTAGATACATATATAATAAATAGTATAGAGGATTTAGTATTTTTTGCATATGATGTAACAAATGGAAACAATTATGAAAATAAAATAGTAAAATTGGGGTTGAGTTTAGATTTTAATTCAACAAAATCATATGTTGAGCCATTTAGAACAGATTATGGAAAATATGGATATGATGGAGAATTAAAAACATTACTGACTAGTGGAGAAGGCTTTATGCCAATTGGCATTGGAAGCGATGAAGTTGGAAGAAACAGTTTTTCAGGAACATTTGATGGTCAAGAAAATCAAATAAAAAATCTCTATATAAGTGAAAAAGATGAAACTGATAGTAAATTAGGATTTTTTGCAGTAAACTATGGAAATATAGAAAATTTGAAAGTAGTAGATGTAAATATAACAAGATATGAAGAAGAAGCTAGCTTAACAGGAGGATTAGTTGGACAAAATAGAGTTAATGCAACAATTAAAAACTGTGGAATTTCAGGAAATATTAAAATAGAAGGAAATGGAACAGGAGTAGGACTAGCAGGACATAATATGGGGGTAATTCAAGATTGTTATAATTTATCTAATATAAAACTAAGGACAGAAAATTTAGATGGTGTGGCATTAGCAGGAATTGCAAATGCATCTACAGGTCCTTTGAAAAGATGTTTTAATGCAGGAAATTTAGAAATAATATCAGAAAGTATTTTATCACAAAGAACAGTTTTGCCTGTTGGAGGCATTTCAAATTATAGTGAAAATATAATAGAAGAATGTTATAATTTAGGAGAAATAACAATCAATGTGTCAGAAAATGGAAGTCAAACGTTTGATGTTCAAGTGGGAGGTATTGTAGGGAATACAACATCAGAAACACTAAATTGTTACAATAGAGGAAATATAGAAGTTAATACTAATGAAGGATCTATGTATATAGCTGGAATAAGTGGAACAGGAAGTGGTAATATCAGAAATTGTTATAATGTAGGAAATATTGTATGTAATAGTAAAGGAAATTTATTTATTGGCGGAATAAGATGTCTTCCTAATAATACAAATATAACTAATTGCTATTATATAATTCAAGATAATTTTAATAATACGGGAGAAGAATCAGGAATAATAAAAAAGGAAGATGAAATGAAACAAGCAAGTTTTGCAGATTTATTAAATAGTGGAAATGATGAAAGTATTTGGAAATATGATAAAAATAAAAATGAAGGATACCCGATATTAAATTGGCAATTATAAAAATTTAACACATTTAACCTTGAATTTTTATACGAAAACAAGGTATAATCTAGTATATGGAAATAAAATCCATTACTAGATTTTTTGTTGTATAGGAAAAATCGAAGATTTTGACTATGCAAGAACAAAAAAATAAAGACACAATAAATAGACCTTAATAAAAAGGCTGAATGGTAATATATGTA
>CAJFRV010000015.1 GCA_904419495.1 uncultured Clostridia bacterium
ATAATACCTCCTTGTACCCAAGTAAAGTATTAACATAATTATATCATGGAAAATTCCAAAACTAAATTCCAATTGAGCCTTCGCTGGAATTTACTTTTAAAATCAAGGCTAATGAACAAATTTTAGTAAACTAATTGCAAAAAATAGAAACTTGTGATATAAAAGATACAAGTATATTTATACGAATTTTTTAAAAAAACAAAAGGAAAACGAGGTGAAAACATGATAAAGGCTTATGCAAAATCGGATATTGGAAAGGTTAGAGATATCAATCAAGATTATTACTATATTTCTAATTCACTAGATGAAGTTCAATTATATATGTTAGCTGATGGTATGGGAGGCTATAAAGGTGGAGAAATTGCAAGTAGTCTTGCTATTCAATCAGCAAAAAGTTATATAGAAAATAATTTTAAAGAGATACCAAAAGATAAAGATAGTATTATTCAATTGGTTGGAAGTAGTATGGAATATGCAAATATGGTTGTGTATGAGAAATCAAAAGAAAATTCTGAATTGGAAGGAATGGGTACTACTTTAGAAGTTTGTTTAATATATAATAATAGAGCCTTTATCGGTCATGTTGGAGATAGTAGAATATATAGAATTAGAAAAGATTTTATGAGAAAATTAACACAAGATCATAGCTATGTACAAAAATTAGTAAAAGATGGAACAATTACACAAGAACAAGCGGCACATCATCCACAAAAAAATATGTTGATGAAGGCTTTAGGTTGTAATGCTTTTGTAGAGCCAGATGTTATGGTAAAAGGATTTTTAAAAGATGATATATTGATAATGAATTCAGATGGATTAACAAATTTGGTTTCACAAGAAGAAATATTTCAATGGGCAAAAAAAGATATAGAACAAGCTCCAAAAGAATTAGTAAAAATAGCAAATGATAATGGTGGTTATGATAATATAACTGTAATTGTTATTAAGAATATATAAGACCAAAAGCAATCTACATATTAAACATATTAAGGAGAGATAAATATGATTTTAGAAGGAAAAATGTTAGGAAATAGATATGAAATTATCGAAAAAGTTGGTAATGGTGGAATGGCAACTGTTTATAGAGCAGAAGATAAAGTGTTAAAAAGAAATGTGGCCGTAAAAGTCTTAAAAGATGAATTTACCACAGATGAAGAATTTATTAAACGCTTTGAAATAGAGGCACAATCTGCTGCAAGACTAACACATCCTAATATTGTATCTATTTATGATGTTGGTTCAGAAGATAATTTATATTATATTGTGATGGAATTAATAAGAGGAAAAACATTAAAAGAGATTATAGTAGAGGAAAGAGGACCACTTCCATGGAAATGGTCAGTAAATGTAGCTATCCAAATTGCTTCTGCTTTAGAGATGGCACATAAAAATAATATTATTCATAGAGATATCAAACCACATAATATCATTATAACAGAAGATGGAATTGCAAAAGTTACAGATTTTGGAATTGCTAAAGCAGTTTCAAATTCAACGATTACAGCTTTTGGAACGACGATTGGATCTGTGCATTACTTTTCACCAGAGCATGCTAGAGGCGGATTTACAGATGCAAAATCAGATTTATATTCTTTAGGTGTCGTTATGTATGAAATGGTAACAGGAAGAGTTCCATTTGATGCAGATACGCCAGTTTCTGTTGCCTTAAAACATATGCAAGAAGAGCCAGAAGAACCAATAGAATTAAATCCAAATTTGCCATCAGCAATTAATAGAATTATTATGAAAGCATTGAAAAAAGATACGACTCTAAGATATCAATCTGCAACAGATATGTTAGTTGACTTAAGGCAAGCATTAAAAAATCCAAATGGTGATTTTGTAGATGATAAAGATTATGATGCAACAGCCAAAACACAAAAAATTAATACAGATTTATATGGAAATATAGATGAAGGAAATGATAGACAGAAAAAAGGAAAGAAAGATAATAAATTTGTAGCATTTATAAAAAAACATAAAGTGTTAAGTGCATTTATTGGATTAATCATATTATTTGCTATCAGTTTAGGTGGAACATTAGCAGTTTTAAATATAACAAACCCTGCTGAAGTAGAATTACCAGAAGTAGTAGGAATGTCGAAAGAAGAGGCACAAAAAACAGTAGAGGACTTAAAGCTAGTTTTTGAAGTAGCAAGTGAAGAATTTAATAAAGATGTACCAGAAGGATATATCATTTCTCAAGATCCTACTTATATTGCAGATTATCATGTAAAAGAAGGCAGTACAGTAAAAGTTGTGGTTAGCAAGGGACAAGAAAAAACAACAGTTCCTAAAGTTGTGGGAATGAAGAGACAAGAAGCAGAAGAAGCTTTAGAAGAAGCGAATTTGAAGGCAGAAATTGTCGAAGAGACAAGCAAAACTGTAGAAGAAGGATATGTTATTTCTCAAGATGTAGAAGCTGAATCAGAAGCATATGCGGGAGATACGATTAAAATTCATGTAAGCACAGGAACAGGTATCAAACAAGTTAAAGTTGAAAATGTTGTAGGACAGACAGAAGCAAGTGCAAGAACTACATTAGAAGGACAGGGATTAAAAGTAAATGTTACTTATGTAGATGCAACAACAGATAATGGAAAAGTTATAAAACAAAGTGTTACGGCAGGAACAACTGTTGATGAGGGAACAACTGTTACTTTAACAGTAAATAAGGTTGCAGAAACAAAGAATATATCTGTTATTATTAATTTGAAACAAATAACAGGAGGATATACAGAAGATGATGAAGAAGAAACTGTAAGTAGAACAGTAAATATTAGTGTAAATGGAGAAACCAGAACAGGAGTTAATAAAAATGAAACAACATATTCTGCAATATCATTATCAGGAAAAGATGGAGAATCTCTTGAGATAACGGTAACCATTACAGATCCTAATACAGGAAGTCAAATATATCGCTCAACCAAAACAGTAACATTGGGATCACAAGATTCTGTAACATTTAGTTAGAATATAAAAACTATAAAAATACCACTTAGGATAAGTTATAAAAACTTAATTTTAAGTGGTATTTGTGTTATTATTGGTTCTTTCTAACTTCAAATTTAGATATGCAAATTTGTTCCATTTATTTATATTATATATTGGTCCCAAGCATTTCGTATGAACTGTAACTAACTTAAGGAAAATTCTTATAAAAATATTTTTAATAATTGCTAATTGTACTTTTTTCGTATATAATAATAAAGGAAAAATGTCCCATTAGGAAACGTCCCTAATTGGACATTATAAGAAAAAAGGAGGAAGAATGCAAGGAATCATCGTAGAGAATATTTCTAATTTGTATCAAGTTAAAACAAACAATGGAATATATGAAACAACAGCAAGAGGAAAATTAAAGAAAGATGATATAATACCTGTTGTTGGGGATAATGTGCAGATACTTATAACAGATGAACTTAATAAAAAGGCAGTTATTGAAAATGTACAAGAAAGAAATGTGTATATAAAAAGACCTAAACTTGCCAATATAACGCAGATTGTATTTGTTGTTTCAAGTAAAGATCCAAAACCAGATTTGTTAATGCTAGATAAACAATTAGCTTTTGCAGAATACATAGGTGTGGAAGCAATGATTGTATTAAATAAAACAGATTTGGATCAAAAAGAGGAGTTTGAGAAAATAAAACAATTATATAGTAAAATTGGTTATACTATTATATTAACAAATGCAAAACAAAAAAAGGGGATAGATACATTAAAAGAAAGATTGAGAAATCATATAAATGCATTTTCAGGAAATTCTGGGGTAGGAAAATCGACTTTAATTAATGGAATCTTTGATAAAGATGTGACACAAGAAGGTGAAATTAGTAAAAAAAATAGAAGAGGAAAAAATACAACAACTTCAGTAAAACTTTATGAGATTGATGAAAATACATATATAGCAGATACACCCGGCTTTTCTACTTTTGATATATCAGAAATAGAAAGTAAGGAATTATATCACTATTTTAAAGAATTTGAACAATTTGTAGAAAATTGCGAATTTATAGGGTGTACACATATAAAGGAAGAAAATTGTGGAATAAAACAAGCAGTCAAAAATGGAGACATTGATAAAAATAGATATGAACGATTTTGCAAAATATATCAAGAATTAAAAGAAAAGGAGGAAAGAAAATGGTAGAGATTTCAACATCAATTCTTTCAGTAAAAAAAGGAAAAGAGTCAAAAACATTCTTTGCACTAGAAGCAGCTAAGACAGATTATTTTCATATAGATGTTATGGATGGTAAATTTGTAGAAAAGGATACCTATCAAACAATGATAGAATATGCATCATATATAAGGAGAATATCAAATGCACCATTAGATGTTCATTTGATGGTACAAGATATTAAACAAGCAGTAGATGATTTTTGTGCTGTACAACCTAATATCATCACATTTCATTTAGAAGCATGCAAAGATGAGGAAGAAGTATGGAAAACCATTGAATATATTAAGCAAAATAATTGTAAGGTAGGAATATCAGTAAAACCAAATACAAACATAGAAGAGATTTACAAATATTTACCATATATTCATATGTGCTTGGTTATGACTGTAGAACCCGGAAAAGGTGGACAAACTTATTTAAGTGAAATGACACAAAAAGTAAAAACATTAAAAGAGTACATTGATAATAATCAAATAGAAATAGACATAGAAGTAGATGGGGGAATTAATTTAAGAACTGCTCCAGAAGTGAAACAAGCAGGAGCTAATATACTAGTTGCAGGAACAGCTATTTTAAATGCAGTAGATTATAAAGTGATTATTGATGAACTAAAATGTCCAATTGGGGACGTTTCTATTTGAGACATTTTTATGTAAACACAACCGTCTAGATAAATGATTTTATATAAAAATTTAAATTATAATTATAAGAAAGGCGTTTTACCAAGTTAATCTTCGAAGTAAGTGCAAAACCTTGCCACTTGCTTCGCTCGGGCGAATATAAGAAGCCTAACGTTGTTATATATATATGGAAAAATCTTATATATGGTCAAGATAAAAGTCAATTTTTCCTATACAATAAAAAAGGAATCGATCAGATTCCTTTTTTGTATAAAATTTTATTTAGATTTTTTATCTTGATTTTTATTTACCTTATTCGTATTTTTTTGATCTTTTGTAGCTTTATTAGAAGTTTTTGTATCTGTATTATTAGATGTATTTTCTTTTTCAGTTTTGCACTCAATTTTTTCACATTTTTTTTCTACATTTGAAGAGTTTTGGCTAGAATTTTCTTTTATTAAAATACTATATGAAACACTACCAATTCCCCAAATAATTGCAAGTAATGAAATGATGAATCCTGCATAAGGGATCAAAGTCAACAACCAAAAGATAATGGTAGTAACAATTAAAAATCCTAATTTATATACATTTTGAGTAATATTTAATTTTTTACAGATCATTCCATTTATATTAATTACTGATACAGAGGTACTAATAAAGAATAATATAGCTAGTATGCAAAGTAATAATATTGTAAGCTGACTAGTAATAGGAATTAGCAAGATAATAACTGCTAATAGAGTAATTACAATAGGAACAAATATTCCTAATCCTATGATTTGTAAAGCTTTTCTTATAGTCATAGGAGTACTTGTGTTATGTAATAATTTTGGAGAAATCCATAGTCCAATTAACCATATGACAATAGCAGAAACTAATATAGCACCTAAAGAATATATGTAGTTTGAAATACTCTTAGTATTTACAATATTTTTTGCTAAAGAAGTAAAGTGCGTTTCTCCAGAAACAGCATTTTCAGGAATTTGTATTTCTTCATCAGAAAAATAATTTAAATCTCCTTGAATTGTTCCATAAGATGTAATACTAGAATTTTCCTCTGTATTGGATTTTTCTTTAAAATTTATAGATGAACAGTCAACAAATACATTTCTACCTATCATACTATTAATATTAAGTGTATTACAAATACTTCTAACATCTCTATATACAAATCCATCGATTGTTAAAGAATCGCCAATAGAATAGATATTATATACAACACCTTTCAGATTAATGGTATTAGCACAGGCAAATACATTACTTAAAATGTATGCATTTTCTCCGATATTAATTGTATTAGCAAATATAAATGCATCACCACCTACTTGAGAATTAATCGTAACTGTATTTGCAAAGATAAATAAATTTCCATCAACAGGAGTATCAATGTTTACAGTATCTTGGAATAAATATTCATCTCCTTCTTTTATGGTCAGAGTTTGTTGATTTTCACTAATAGGATTTACTTGATCAGTTGTAGTAGCTTCAACATTAACTTCATTTTCAGCATTTACAATAGGTGCAAGTAATGAAATGATAAGTAAAGCAATTAAGCTAATTATTTTAATTCTATGTTTTAACATAAAAACCTCCTTTTTAAATATTATAGTATCAATAGAAATATATAACGTAAAAGAAAATTTGTCAATGATTTTTGAGAAGGAGAAAACTGTCAATGGGGACGGAGAAGAATGACACGATTTTGAAAAAATTGTGTCATTCTTCTCCGTCCCCATTGACAGTTTTCTCTGTCCCAAAAATCATCCAAAATTATGAGTTAGTTTCTTTTTCTGATTTATCAACAAAGTAAGCACATTCACTTGTAGTGGAAAAAATGGTAGATATGATATTAGAGTAAGAGCATTTACCATCTTTTTGATAAATACAATTTAGTGAACAATTAATATTTGTCAAAAAATCACCTCTAAATAGTAGTATGTAAAAAAGATAAATAAATATACAAGATATAACAATGTTCTTGTGATGAAAAAATGTGATATAAATATATTTAAAAAAATATGTTTGACAATTTACATAAAATATAATATACTAAATACACCTAGATACTTGAAATATGTGTGTAAGGCTACAACAACAAGATTTTGTAAATGCAGGAGGTTTTTAAAATGAGAGTTGATCAATATTTAAAAACACTTGATCCTAACCAGTCATATTGGTTGGCAGATGAAGGTGATGTAGAGCGGCTTAATGATGTAGAGCCTACGGCCGAGAATTTATGTATTGTTTATATGTGTGGTACCTGTTCGGCCGAAGAAGAAGTATACCATGTAATACCATATACTGATTTAAAAGTTGACGAGGACGGTGACTATATGGTATGTTGTAAAAACGATAAAAGAGGAGAGTATGAAACATGGATTTTCAAAGACAGCGTGCCGGTGGAATTACAGACGTTGTTTAATGGAATAAACTTCGAAACTTACGTATATCCTGAGGATGAAGATTAATGCGGTGACAGCGATGACGAGGAAGAAGCAGATTAAATCCGCAGCTGATAATCCGTATTAAAAATGTCACTTTAGCCTGAAACACACAACTAGAAATTAAACTAGGTAAAGAAGGAATCTCATAATAGGGATTCCTTCTTTTGAAAAAATATATTTTATGAATGGATATTTTTTTTATAATGTTTACAGTACCTATTAATTGTACAGACATTACATTTAGGATTTCTGGCAATACAAGTATTTCTACCATGCCATACAAATAAATGATTAATATCTTTTAAATACTCTTTGGGAAAAATTTTAATTAAATCTTGTTCTATTTTTTCAGGTTCTTTCTCATTTGATAAACCAACTAAATTAGAAATTCTTTTAGCATGAGTATCTACTGCAACACCTTCAGCAATACCAAAAACTTCTAGTAATACAACATTAGCAGTTTTTCTACCGACACCGGCTAAATTCATTAAATCTTGCATATTATTTGGAACTTGTCCATTAAAATTTTCTAAAACTTGTTTTGCACACAATTTAATGTTTTTCGCTTTATTCTTAAAAAAACCACAAGGATGTATCAAATTTTCAAGTTCCTGTGTATCGATATTTGCAAAATCTTCTACAGTTTGACATCTTTCAAAAAGTGCAGGAGTTGTTTTATTAACTCTTTCATCTGTACATTGTGCAGAAAGAATAACAGCAACAACTGCTTGAAAAGGTGTTTTAAAATCTAAGCTACAAGTAGCATCTGGATAGGTTTGTTTTAAAATTTCTACGATTTTTATAGCGTCTGTTTTCTTCATAAATCATTCCTTCTAACCATTATATTTTGTTATATGTGTGATATGTTTGTAAAATTTAATACAATAACTATATTTATTTTAAAGAAAAAAGAATAAAAAGTCAATTCATAACAAAACACGTATGTAGTGTTAATAGAGAAAAGAAAAATTTTATATAAAGGGAAGATTTGCTATAGTATAATTTAGTGAATAGTTACCATAAATGTAACATATAAGAAAGGTATGAATATAATATACAAAAGAGAATGGAGGTAATAAACATGATAAAATTATTTAAAAAGACACTTGCAATTTGTTTAATAGGTCTTGGACTCGGAATATTATTAGTTTTATTACTTCCAATTACTGGGTGGCTATTTATGATAGGAGTAATAGTGGTATGCGTTGGATTTATGTGGCTAGCATGCTAATATAAAAGGAGGGATACATAGATGACGATAGTAGTTAAAAAAGTTCCAAAATTTTTGAGAGGATTTGTAAAATTGATATTTGGAATAAAAGATAAAAGTTAGGAAAAATCCATATATATGATTAAGAAAAAAATGGATTTTCTGACGATAAGAAAAATAGAGTTCAAAGCACATGTTTTGAACTCTACTTAATATGTATCAAAAAAAGAGCTTAGGCTCTCTTTACTTTTCCATCTCTTAAACATTTAGCACATACATAAATTCTTTTTGTTTCACCATTTTCTGTAACTTTAACACTTCTTAGGTTTGGTTTCCATGTACGTGGTGATCTTTTACTGATATGAGAACGTGTAATGCTAAGTTTGTTTCCATGATTAACTGATTTTTCACATATTGCACATTTAGCCATTTCTGAATTGCACCTCCTAATTAAAAAATAAACTGACTATTAACAAGTTTAACACAAAAGTATGAAAAAAACAAGTATTTTTCAAAAAATATTTAAAAATCCTTGCAAAATAGGAAAAATGTGGTATAATAATTAAGCTATATGAATAAAGAAAGGATTGAATAAGAATGGAATGTAAAGTAGAAAAAACAGAAAATGCAAATGAAGTAAAATTAAATGTAACAATAGAGGCCGAAAAATTTGATGAGGCTATTAAAAAAGTATATTTCAAAAGTGCAAAATATTTTAACATACCAGGTTTTAGAAAAGGTAAAGCACCAATGAATATTGTTGAAAAATATTATGGAAAAGAAATATTCTATGAAGATGCTTTTAATGAAGTAGTTCCAGAAGAATTAGAAAAAGCAGTAGAAGAAAATAAATTAGAAGTTGTTAGCAGACCAGATATAGATGTAACACAAATTGGAAAAGGACAAGATTTAATTTTTACAGCTGTTTTCCAAACAAAACCAGAAGCAGAACTTGGAAAATATAAAGGTGTAGAAATCAAAAAAATAGAATACAAAGTAACAGATGAAGATGTAGAACATGAATTAGGACATATGCAAGAACATAATTCAAGATTACTATCTATAGAAGATAGACCAGTAGAAAAAGGAGATATTGCTAATATCAATTTTGAAGGATTTGTAGATGGTGTGGCTTTTGAAGGTGGAAAAGCAGAAAACCATGATTTAGAAATTGGAAGCAATACATTTATACCGGGATTTGAAGATCAAATTATTGGAATGAACATTGATGAAGAAAAAGATATACAAGTAAAATTCCCAGAAGAATATTTTTCAAAAGACTTAGCTGGAAAAGATGCTACATTTAAAGTAAAAGTAAATGAAATCAAGAAAAAAGAATTGCCTGTATTAGATGATGAATTTGCCAAAGATGTTAGTGAATTTGATACTTTAAAAGAATTAAAAGATAGTATTAAGAAAAAACAACAAAAACAAAATGATGAAAGAGCAAAATATGAAACACAAGATGCTGTTATCAAAGCTGTATGTGAAAATGTTAAAGTAGCTATTCCATCAGGAATGGTTGAAACAGAAACAGAAAATATATTAAAAGATATGGAACAAAGATTAGCATATCAAGGATTAAAATTAGATCAATATCTTCAAATGATGGGAAAAACAAAGGAAGAAATGCAAAAAGAATATGAGCCTCAAGCAATTGAAGCGATTAAATCTCGTTTAGCATTAGAAGCAGTTATTAAAGCTGAAAAAATAGAAGTAGCAGAAATTGATATTGATGAAAAAATAAAAGAAATGGCTAAAAACTATGGAAAAGAAAATGATGAAGAATTCTTGAAAAATGAAAATGTAAGAAATTATATCAAACAAGGATTAGAATCAGAAAAAGCAATAGAATTTTTAGTAGAAAATGCAAAAATAAAATAAATAATAGATAAAAAAGGACTGGGGTGTTAAATGTGATAGTTAAATTTTAACCCCAGCTTTTTTGACAATTATAATGAGGTAGCATATAGTAATTATAATTGTCAGAAAAAATAAATTGAAGAAATATCTTTGTGTAGTTTTGGAAAAAATGACAATTAGATATGAATAGTCTAGGGATTATAGTAATTAAAAATTAAGGAGGAAAAATATTATGTTAGAAAAAAATAGTTTAGTACCTTATGTTATAGAACAAACAAGTAAAGGAGAAAGATCATATGATATTTTCTCAAGATTATTGAAAGATAGGATTATATTTTTAGGAGAAGATGTTAATCCTACAACATCAAGTTTAATTATTGCACAATTGTTATTCTTAGAATCAGAAGATCCAGATAAAGATATTAATTTATATATTAACTCACCAGGAGGTTCTATTACAGATGGAATGGGAATTATTGATACAATGAATTATATAAAATGCCCAGTATCAACCATTTGTATAGGAATGGCAGCTAGTATGGGAGCAGCACTACTAGCTGCAGGAGAAAAAGGAAAGAGATTTGCAACACCAAATGCTGAAATCTTAATTCATCAACCATTAATCGGTGGTGGAGGACTTTCAGGTCAAACAACAGAAATTAAAATTCATGCAGATCACTTAGTAAAAACAAGAGAAAAATTAAATAAGTTCTTAAGTGAAAGAACAGGTCAAACTGTGGAGCAAATCCAAAAAGATACAGAAAGAGATAATTATATGACAGCAGAAGAAGCTTTAAAATATGGATTGATCGATGGAATTATGGACAAAAGAAAATAAGGAAAATATATATGAAAGATAAAAAATGATTTTTTCCATACAATAAACATAAATCTTTCAAAATATTAAAAAAACAAGTGTATAATAACTGTAAAATTTAATATAATATAAGAAAGCTTAACCTTATTGCATATGAAAAAATCTATATGTAGCCAAAGTAAAAGGAGATTTTTCTATGCAATAGAAAAGTGATTTCATCGCCATATATGTAAACAAGAAAGATTTTAGGAGGGAATGAGAAAAGAAATGGCAAAAAATGATGTACCAAAAAGTGTAAGATGCTCTTTTTGTGGAAAAGCACAAGAGAATGTTAGAAAAATTGTTGCAGGTCCGGGCGTATATATTTGTGATGAGTGTGTGGACCTTTGTAACAGTATTATAGAAGCAGAATTATACGATGATGATAAAGCTGGATATACTTTAAATGAATTAAATGATATTCCAAGCCCAAGAGAAATCAAAAAAGTATTAGATGATTATGTAATTGGTCAAGAAGATGCTAAAAAAACATTATCTGTCGCAGTATATAATCATTATAAAAGAATTGCACATGAAGAAGCTACAAGTAAAGATGATGATGTAGAAATTCAAAAAAGCAATATTTTACTATTAGGACCAACGGGATGCGGAAAAACATTGCTAGCAAGGACACTTGCAAGAATTCTAGATGTGCCATTTGCAATTGCAGATGCTACAACACTTACAGAGGCTGGATATGTTGGAGAAGATGTGGAAAATATCTTATTAAAATTAATTCAAGCAGCTGACGGTGATATACAAAAAGCAGAAAAAGGAATTATCTATATAGATGAAATAGATAAAATAACCAGAAAATCAGAAAATCCTTCAATTACAAGAGATGTTAGTGGAGAAGGCGTGCAACAAGCACTATTAAAAATTATTGAAGGAACAATAGCATCTGTACCACCACAAGGCGGAAGAAAACATCCAAATCAAGAATTAATCCAAATTAATACAGAAAATATATTAATCATCTGTGGAGGAGCATTTGAAGGATTAGAAAATATTATCAAAGATAGAACAGGTAAAAAATCTATTGGGTTTGGATCAAAAATAGAAAGTACAAAAGATATTAGTAAATATGAAGTATTTAAAGAATTATTGCCACAAGATTTATTGAAATATGGCTTAATTCCAGAGTTTATAGGAAGATTGCCTATTATAGCAACTTTACAAGAACTAGATAGAGAAGCATTAATAGAAATTTTAAAAGAACCTAAAAATTCACTAATTAAACAATATCAGAAACTATTTGAAATTGATGGTGTAGAATTGATATTTGAAGAGGAAGCACTAGGAGCAATTGTCGATAAAGCGATTGAAAGAAAAACAGGAGCAAGAGGATTACGTTCAATAATTGAGGAACGAATGAGAGATATCATGTTTGATATACCATCAAATCCAAATATTGAAAAATGTATTATTACAAAAAGAACGATCTTAGACAATGAAGAACCAGATATTGTTGTAAATAACAATAAACAAAAAGAACAAAAAGGTAAGAAAAAGAGACAAGTGCCAGAAAGTGAAGAAAAAGAAACAGCTTAATGTCAATGGGGACGGAGAAAAATGACACAATTTTTTAAAATTGTGTCATTCTTCTCCGTCCCCATTGACATTAAATTTTGAATTACACAGTTTTTTCTTGTTAAACAAAAAAAAATCTGATATACTTGTCCTAACAAAAGGAGAGAAAAATGGTAGCAGAAGTCATTATCAATAGAGGAGCAAAAAAACTAAATAGAACCTTTGACTATAACATACCAAAGGAATTAGAAGAACTAATATTAGTAGGAAGTAAAGTATTAGTTCCTTTTGGTAATGGGGGAAAACTAACAGAAGCATTTGTTGTAGGCATAAAAGAAACATCAGCATTTGAAATAAAAGATATTGCAAAATTAGAAGAAAACTTAAGCAATAGACAAATTGCATTAGCTAAATGGATGGCAAAAAGATATTTTTGTAACGTATCTGATTGTATTAAATTAATGCTTACACCGGGGACAAGAAACAAAAATAAAGAAAAAAGAATTCAAGATAAAACGATTAATTGTGTATACTTAAAAAAAGATATAGAAGAAATTGAATTTGAAATAGAAACAGGGAAAATAAAATCAGAAAAACACAAAAGAATACTAAATTTTATAAAAGATAATGAAGGCGTAACTGTACCAGAAATTGAAATGTTTACAGATTGTTCAAGAGCAATTGTAAACACATTAGTAAAAAATGGATACTTAGAAATTGTAGAAAAAAAAGTAGAAAGAAATCCACTATTGGGAAGAGATTGTGAAAAAACATATAAACTAAAATTAACAGAAGAACAAGAAAAAGCTTATAGAAGTGTTGAAGAAGCAATAAATAATAAACAATATCAACAATTTTTATTATACGGTGTAACAGGTTCTGGAAAAACAGAAGTATATTTACAATTGATTGAAAAAGTATTACAAATGGGGAAGAATGCAATCGTTTTAGTTCCGGAAATATCTTTAACACCACAAATGTTAGATCGATTTATTTCTCGCTTTGGAAAAGAAGATATTGCCATTTTACATAGTAAATTATCCATTGGTGAAAGACATGATGAATGGGAAAGAATTCGAGAGAAAAAGGCAAGAATTGTGATAGGTGCAAGGTCTGCCATATTTGCACCAATCGAAAATATCGGAATTATCATTATAGATGAAGAACATGACAGCTCATATAAATCAGAAACGAATCCAAGATATAATGCCAAAGAAATTGCAAAAGTCTTAGCAAAAGAAAATCAAGCACCATTGGTACTGGGAAGTGCAACACCAGATATGACAACTTTCTATAATGCGACAAATGAAGATGTATTTGGAAATACGAAAATCAAGCTATTAACCTTAACCAAAAGGGCCAACCAATCTTCACTGCCAAAAGTAGAAATCATTGATTTAAAGCAAGAATTGGCAAATGGTAATCGTTCAATGCTAAGTGTGGAGTTATACAATAACATAGAGGAAAATCTAAAGCAAAAAAGACAAACCATTTTATTTTTAAATAGAAGAGGTTATTCAACCTTTATCATGTGTAGAAATTGTGGGTATACGGTAAAATGTCCAAACTGCAATATTAGTATGACATATCATAGCTATGAAAGAAAATTGAAATGTCATTATTGTGGACATGAAGAAAATCTAGTAACCATTTGTCCAGAATGCCATAGTGATAAGATTCGATATTTTGGAACAGGTACACAAAAATTAGAACAAGAAATTCATAAACAATTTCCAGAAGCATCTACCATTCGAATGGATATTGATACTGTTACAAAGAAGAATTCACATGAAGTGATTTTAAATACATTTAAAAATGAAAATATCGATATTTTAATAGGAACACAAATGGTAGTAAAAGGACATCATTTTCCAAATGTAACATTAGTTGGGGTTATTGCAGCAGATAGTTCTTTAAATATTGATGATTACCGAGCAAATGAAAGAACATTTCAAATTTTAACACAAGTAGCGGGAAGAGCAGGGAGAGAAAACTTACCCGGTAAAGTAATTATTCAAACATATAATCCAGATAATTTTAGCATTATATGTGCACAAAAACAGAATTATAATTTATTCTATGAAACAGAGATTGCGCTAAGAGAACAGTTGAAATATCCACCATTTTGCGATATAATATTAATTGGATTGAATAGTTATCAAGAATTAGAGATAAAAAAGGTATCTAGTAAAATATATCAATATTTAGAACAAAGATTAAATAAAGAAGAATTTAAAGTTTTAAGACCAATGCCTTGTCCAATTGATAAAATTCAAAATCGATATCGATGGAGAATTATCATAAAGGGAAATATGACAGAAGAAACAAATAAAATTTTAAATGATTGCTTGAAAGAAATATATACACAAAATATAAAAGATACAAGAATTGCAATTGATGTTAATCCAAACAATATGAGTTAATGATTTTGGGGACGGAGAAAAAAATCATCATTTAAGTTGTTATATAATATTAAAAAATAGATTTAAAATGAATATCAAGAAAGGTGGAAAATATAATGGCAATTAGGAATTTAAGATATCAAGGAGACGAAATTTTAAAGAAAAAATCAAGAGAAGTTCCAGAAGAAGACATTTTAACAGAAAAAGTACAATCATTAATTGATGATATGATAGAAACAATGCATAAATACAATGGTGTAGGACTAGCTGCTGTTCAAGTAGGTGTGTTAAAAAGAATTGTAGTAATAGATTTATATGATGATCATGGACCAATTGTATTAATTAATCCGATGATTATTAAAACAAAAGGAGAACAAGAAGTTGATGAAGGGTGCTTAAGTTTTCCAAACGAATTTGCAAAAGTGATAAGACCAGCAGAAGTAATAGCCGAATATACAGATAGAAATGGAAAAAGAATGAGAGTAAAGGCAAAAGAATTATTAGCACAAGCTATCTCACATGAACTTGATCACTTAGAAGGAGAGCTATTTATCGATAAAATTATTCCCGGTACATTGGAATATATTGAACCAGAAAAATAAAGGAAGCATGTTATAGGTGAAATCAAAGATTTTTATGCATAGATGTTAAGAAAAGGAGATAAGTATGAGAATTGTATTTATGGGGACACCAGATTTTGCAGAAGAAAGTTTAAAAGCAATTTTCAAAGCAGGTCATGAAATTGTAGGAGTGGTAACAAATCCAGATAGACCAAAGGGAAGAGGAATGAAAATGATTCCAAGCCCTGTAAAAGAATTTGCAAATGAAAATAATTTGAAAATTTTTCAACCAGAAAAAGTAAAGAATAATGAAGAATTTATAAATGAATTAAAAGCATTAAAACCTGAGGTTATCTGTGTAGTGGCTTATGGAAAAATACTACCAAAGGAAATTTTAGATATTCCGCCATATGGATGTATCAATGTACATGCTTCGTTATTACCAAAATATAGAGGTGCAGCACCTATTCAATGGGCAGTATTAAATGGAGATAAAACAACAGGCGTTACAACCATGTATATGGATATTGGTATGGATACAGGTGATATGATATTAAAACAAGAAGTGCAAATTGGTGAAGATGAAACAACAGGAGAATTATGGGATAGATTAAAAGTACTTGGAGGAAATCTATTAGTAGAAACGTTAAAACAAATTGAAAAAGGAATTGCACCAAGAGAAAAACAAGGAAAAGATTATACAATTGCACCAATGTTATCAAAAGATATGGCAAAAATTGATTGGAATCAAAAAACTGCTGAAGAAATTAAAAATTTGGTTAGAGGCTTAAACCCTATTATGGGGGCATATACTTTTTTGAATGGAAAAAAGATAAAATTCTGGAAAGTGAAAGTGGCAGGAGAAAATGAAATATATGCAGAAAACTTAGGATTTTTAATAAATGGTACAGTTATTACTTCAGACCCAAAAGATGGTATCTTTATTAAATGTAAAGAAGGAATTTTAAAAGTTCTAGAGATACAAGGGGAAAATGCGAAAAGAATGTCTATACAAGATTATCTAAGAGGAAATTCTATACAAGAATTTGATGTTTTTGAATAAAATTAAAATTTATTTGAACAAATCTTAGAAATTTAGAAGATAGAAAAAAAGAATATAAAGAATCATTAAAAGTAGAATACCTACCACAAATACATACAAACAAAGTACAAAGAAGAACATAGAAAAAGAACAAACAATAGAAAATGATGTACAATTGTAAATCTTAAAAAAATATAAATATTGCCAAAATAGTTGTAAAATTTGGAAAAAATTGATATACTTATATAGAATTTTAAGTATATCTTTTTTTATAAAGAAATTTTCTCAAAACGAGATTTATCCTTATAAAAAATAAAAAGCGAGGAGGAAATGTTATGGAGGAAGAAAACAAAAAAGTTGAAAATGGGGAAGTTGTAGAATTAGATGAAGAAATAAAAACAGAAAATGAAGGAATTCAAATATCAAGCGATGTAGTAGCAGTTATAGCAGGAGTAGCTGTTTCAGAAGTGCAAGGTGTATCTGGGATGTCTGGTGGATTTGCAGGAGGTATTACAGAAGTATTAAGTGGAAAGAAAAACTTAGCAAAAGGAATTAAAGTAGAAATTAATGAAGGTACTGCTAGAATTGACGTCAATATTATTGTAGAATACGGATCAAGAATACCAGATGTAGCATTTGAAATACAAAATAGAGTAAAAAAATCAGTAGAAAATATGACAGGATTAAAAGTAGAAGAAGTAAATGTACATGTACAAGGTGTAAATACAGATGCAGTCATGGAAGAAAAAAACGCAGAAGATGAAAAAAAGGAAGAAAATAATAGTGAACAAAATCAAATGTAGTAAATAGAAATATATAATAAAAAGGAGAAAAAGAAATGAAAATTTTAGAAAAAGTTACATTAATTATTTATTCTTATGTTATGTTAATATTAGCTATATTAGCATGCTTATTAGTATTTGGATGGTTAGATATAGAATTAGTAGGGGGAGTCATAGAAGGTGCAATTGTAAGTGATATATGGAGCAAAGTTATACTAGGTGTTAGTGTAATATTTATATTACTTTCTATTAAATGTATATTTTTTGATTCAACATCAAAGGACCAAATAAAAGAAAGACAAGGTGTTTTACTAGAAAATGAAAGTGGAAAATTAATGATTTCTAAAGAAACAATTGAGAACTTAGTAAATTCAGTAGCTAAAGGATTTGAAAGTACAGAAGATGTAACAACAAGAGTAGAATTAGACAAAGAAAATAATGTAAAGGTATATGCAAACTTAGTTGTTAGTTCAGAGGCAGTTATTAAAGACTTATCTGCAAAATTACAAACAAGTATAAAAGATAAGATTAAAAAAGCAACAGATTTAGAAGTAAATGAAGTAAATATAACTGTTAAGAAAGTTGCAGAAAAACCACAAGAAGCATAAAAGTATTCCAAGTTTGAAGTTTAAGAAAGGTTGTGAAAATATGAACAATTTTAAAGATTTTTGGAATCAATATAGAGGTGCTATTATTGGTGTAATATTGGCAATTCTGATTTTAATTACAGGATTAGATAAACTAATATTAGCAATCGTTGTATTATTCTTAGGAGCTTTTATTGGGAATTATGTACAAAGAAATAAAGAAGAAGTAAAAACAAAATTAAAAAGTTTTATAGATAAAATGTAGAAGGGAAAAGATATGAATAGAACCGCAATAAGAGAAAAAGCTTTTAAATTGATATATAGTTTAGAAATACAAAAATATGAGAGTTTGCAAGAACAAATTAATTTGTATTTTGAAAGTGAAAATATAGAAAATGTAGAAGCAAAAGAATATATAGAAGATGCAGTTTTAGGAATAGAAAAAAACAAGGCAGAAATTATAGAATTAATTCAGAAAAATTTAAAATCTGATTGGAAAATAGAAAGAATTTCTAAAATTGATTTAGCTATATTAAAACTTGCTATTTATGAAATAAAGTATAAAGAGATACCATTCAAAGTAGTCATAAATGAGGCAGTTGAATTGGCCAAAAAATATGGAGAAGATTCATCAAAGAATTTTGTTAATGGAATATTAGCAAGTATTGTAAATAAATAGTTAGAAAGCAGGGGTATTTTTAGAAAGGGCATTTCAGAAAAATATCCCTAGTTTAAGTATAGAGGAAGTAGTATATGAAATATGCAGAAATGGCGATTAGTGTAACAGATTTAAATAAATATATAAAAGATAGATTCACAGAGGACGAATTTTTAAATAATATTTTGATAAAAGGTGAAATATCAAATTTTAAACATCATTATACAGGACATTTGTATTTTACATTAAAAGATGAAAATTCTTTAATAAAATGTATCATGTTTAAATCATATGCGCAAAAATTAAATTTTGAACCAAAAGATGGAATGAAAGTATATATATTAGGATCTGTTTCTGTATTTGAAAGAGATGGTGTTTATCAAGTTTATGCAAAAGTGATGGAAGAAGATGGATTAGGAGATTTATATACAAGATATCAGAAATTGAAAGAAGAATTAGAGAAAAAAGGATTATTTGATGAAGACCATAAACAAAAAATACCAATGATGCCAAAAGTAATAGGTGTGCTAACTTCACAAACAGGGTCTGTTATCAGAGATATTATAAATGTATCTACAAGAAGAAATCCAAATGTGTACATTAGGCTATTACCAGTTCCTGTTCAGGGAGAAGGAGCAGCAGAAAAAATTGCTTCTGGAATTGAATATATGAATAAACACAAATTAGCAGATGTTTTAATATTGGCAAGAGGTGGTGGTTCATTAGAAGATTTATGGCCTTTTAATGAAGAAATAGTAGCAAATAGTATATATCATTCAGAAATCCCAATCATATCAGCAGTAGGACATGAAACCGATTTTTCTATATCAGATTTTGTAGCAGATTTAAGAGCACCAACTCCATCAGCGGCTGCAGAACTAGCTGTACCAGATATTTATGAAATTAAACAAAAAATAAATACTTATCAAAATCGATTAAAAATGGCATTGACAAAAAAATTAGAAATCATGAAATTAAGATATGCAAAATGTATGTCTAGTACTGTATTTAAGGAGCCAACCAGAAGAATTAATGAAAATTATATAAAAATTGATGGATATGTTAAGCAATTAGAAAATTTAATCAATAAAATAAAAGAAAAAAATAAAAATAAATATATAGAACTAGTATCTAAATTAGATACACTTAGCCCATTGAAAACTTTAACAAGAGGATATTCGATTGTTGAAAAAGAAGGAAAAGTTATAAAAAGTGTATCTGAATTAGAAATAGAAGATATTATTTCTTTAAGATTACAGGATGGAGAGAGACAAGCAAAGATTATTTCAGAAGACTAACATGAATAGAAGAAAAAATAGTTGTATTATTTTTCTTATACAATACTTTATTAATACAATGATAACTAAAAAAGTAATGTAAATAAAATATAAGGAAAATGAAAAATGAAAAAAAGTTTTGAAGAACAAATTTCAGAATTAGAAAAAATTATTAATGAATTAGAAAATGGAAACTTGAATCTAGATGATTCTGTTGTAAAATTTGAAGAAGGAATGAAAATTTCTAAAGAGTGTAATAAAATGTTAGAAAATGCAGAAAAGAAAATAACTATATTGTTAAATGGCGAAAATGAAGAATTAAAAGAAGAAAACTTTAGTGCAGAATAATTTATGAACATGTAAGGGGGATATTTCAGAAGATGAATGGATTTATGGAATTTATTCAAAATAAATATATATATGTGCCACTATTATTGTGGTTTTGTATACAATTGTTTAAACTATTATATGATTTAGTAAAAACAAAAAAATTTAACTTTAAAAGAATATTAGGAGCAGGGGGAATGCCGAGTTCACATTCAGCAGTAGTAACAAGCTTAGCAACTTTGATTGGAAAATATGAAGGTGTAGATACACCCCTATTTGCAGTAGCATTTGCATTTGCTTTTGTTGTTATGTATGATGCTTGTGGTGTTAGGAGAGCAGCTGGAAAACAAGCAGCTTTATTGAATAAACTAATAGAAACACCGGGACTTACAGGTGTACAAGTATCAGAAAAATTAGTAGAAGTTTTAGGACATACACCTGTACAAGTTTTAGTAGGTGCTTTGATCGGCGTAGTGGCAGGATTAATTATATAATAAAGAAGTGATAATAAAGAAAAATGAAGAAAGAAGAAAGACAAAAACAAGTGCAAATATTATGTAAAAAAGGTAAGACGCAAAAAGAGATGGCGCAAATATTACAGGTATCTATACCAACTATAAGTAAAGATATAAAGAAATTAAAAATTCACTATATGAAAGTGCATCAAAGAATTTACCAAAAAACTATACAAGAAATACAAACATTGTGGGAAGATGGAAATGATAGAGAAGCAATAGCAGAAAAACTGGACATATCTTATGGTGTAGTATGTAATTATATTAATGACTTAATTGAAAATCAACATGAAATAGAACAACAAGAAAAAAAAGAAGAACAAAAACAAAAAATAAGACGTATGTATGAAGCAGAAAAATCACAAAAAGAAATAGCAGAGACATTAAAAGTAACATATCCTAGAGCAAATGTGCTGATAAGAAGAATGTGCGAAGAAGAAGGCATAGAATATAAATCAGACAATCAAAGAAAAAGAGAAATGCAAATAGCAAGGATGAAAAAATTATATAAAGCGGGAAAAACAGAAGCAAAAGACATTATGAAGGAAACGGGACTAGGTCAAACAATTGTATATAAATATTTAAAAGAAGTAAAAGAAGAAATAGAAAGTGAAGAACAAGAACAATATATGCAAGAGTGTAGAGAGAATATGGAAAATGGAACGTTAGAAAAAATAGAATTAGAGCATATAAAACAAATTGTAGAAAAAACAAAAACATATAAAAATATGGTTACATATGTAAAAGCATGTATTCAATGGAGGCAAATAGAGAAAGCTAAAGATATATTGGTGGCATATAAGAATAGTGAAACATTTTCACGGCGAGCAAAAGAAAAAGATAGAAAAATTATTAGAACAAATAGAATTGATAGAAAGAAAAAGAATGAGAAAGAATAATGCATCTAAAAATGCAAGAAAAACAAGAACAGCTACAAATGGAAGAACAGAATTAAGACAATATATAAAACCCAAAGGAAGTGGACTAACAACACCAGATTCAAGATAAATTATAAAAAATATATAAAAATAATAATAAAAAAGGAGTGAAAAAAATGACAGATATTGAAATTGCAAGAAATACAAAATTAGATAATATTGTAGAGGTAGCTAAAAAAGTAAATGTCGAAGAAGAGGATTTAGAATTATATGGAAAATATAAGGCAAAATTTTCTTCAGAATTATACGAAAAGGTAAAAGATAGAAAGAATGGAAAATTAATATTAGTAACGGCAATAAGTCCAACACCATTAGGAGAAGGAAAAACAACCATGTCTATTGCAATTGCTGATGGATTAAGAAAAATTAATAAAAAATCTATTTTAGCATTAAGAGAACCATCTTTAGGACCTGTATTTGGAATTAAAGGTGGAGCGACAGGCGGAGGAAGAGTACAAGTCGCTCCAATGGAAGACATTAATCTACATTTTACAGGAGATATTCATGCCATTACAGCTGCTAACAATCTATTAGCAAGTTTAATTGATAACCATATTTATTTTGGAAATGAATTAAAATTTAAAGAAGTAGTTTGGAAAAGATGTGTAGATTTAAATGATAGACAATTAAGAGTTGTAGAAACAGGACTTTCAGGAGAAAGTAAAATTGTACCAAGAAGAGATAAATTTGATATTACAGTTGCTTCTGAAATCATGGCAGTATTATGTTTATCAGAAAATATAAAAGATTTAAAAGAAAAATTAGGAAATATTTTAATTGGATATAATGAAGAAGATAAACCAATTTATGCAAAAGACCTAAATGCACAAGGAGCAATGGCAGTCTTATTAAAAGATGCTATTAAACCAAATTTAGTACAAACTTTAGAGCATACACCAGCAATTATTCATGGAGGACCATTTGCGAATATTGCACATGGATGTAATAGTATTGCAGCAACCAAATTAGCTTTAAAATTAGCAGAATATACAGTTACAGAAGCAGGATTTGGAGCAGATTTAGGAGCTGAAAAATTCTTAGATATCAAATGTAGAAAAGCAGGAATTAAACCAGATGCAGTTGTAATTGTTGCAACAATAAAAGCGCTTAAATATCATGGTGGAATTGAAAAAGATAAAATTCAAGAAGAAAATATCGAAGGACTTGAAAAAGGACTAGATAATTTATATAGACATGTATCAAATATTAAAGACAAATTTGGATTAAATGTGATTGTAGCAATCAATAAATTTAATTCAGATACAGAAGCAGAAATTGAATGCTTAAGAAAACATCTAGAAGAAAAAGGCGTAGAGTTAAGTTTAGTAGAAGGTTGGGCAAAAGGTGGAGAAGGAGCTATAGACATTGCTCAAAAATTAGTAAACTTAACAGAAAAAGAAGAAAATTTTCAATATATGTATGAACTAAATGAAGGAATTAAAGAAAAAATAGAAAAAGTAGCAACCAAAATTTATGGAGCAAAAGGAGTTGTATTTGAAGAAGCAGCACAAAAAGAAATGGAAAGAATTGAAAAATTAGGATATGCAAATCTTCCTGTATGTATTGCTAAAACACAATATTCATTTTCAGATGATCCTAAAAATCTAGAATGTAAAGATGAATATGTTATTACCATAAGAGACCTAGAATTAAAAACAGGTGCTGGATTTATTGTTGCACTTGCAGGAAAAATTATGACAATGCCGGGATTACCTAGAATACCAGCAGCAGAAAGTATTGATATAGATGAAAATGGAGAAATTGTAGGAATCTTTTAATAGAAATGAACTTTAGGGATAAGTAATATGCGATCCTTAAAGTTTATTTTTAATCATTATATACGAAAAGAAAATATAAGTATGGTAAAATAGAAAAAAATGAAAGGAGAAATATTATCATGAAAGTAAGAAATGCTGTTCGTTGTTATTTAATTCAGGATGGTAAAGTAGTGGTAACAAAATATAAAGGAAATAATCTAAAAACAGGATATTATGAAATTCCCGGAGGAAAAATAGAAAAAGATGAATATCCAAGAGATACAGCTATTAGAGAATTTAAAGAAGAAACAGGAATGTATATAAAAAATCTTACCTATAAAGGAAAAATGATAATAGAATATCCAGATAGAAAATTTAATTTTGAGATATTTCGAACAAATACATATGAAGGAACACCACAAGATTTTGAAACAAATACATCTCAATGGCTAGAAATACAGGAACTATTAAAGGAAAAGAAAAAATTATCTAATATATTGATTTTAGATGAACAATATATTTCTTATTTATTAGATGATAAAAATAAGATTAATATGCATATAAAGGTAGATGAACATGAAAACATATTAGAAGTAAATTTTGAAACAATTAATGACGAGATAGAAGCAGACTTAAAAACATATATAGAAAAAGAAATTTTTCCTTTATATGAAAGAAATGAACAATCACACGGGATTGAGCATATCCACTCAGTCATTAATAGAAGTTTAAATATTGCAAAAGAATATGAAGTGAATAAAAACATTGTGTATACGGTAGCCGCTTATCACGATTTAGGCCATTATATAAATCCGAAGATACATGAAAAATTATCAGCAGAAATCTTTATGAAAGATAGAAAAATAAAGAAATGGTTTACAACAGAAGAAATTCAAATTATAAAAGAAGCAATTGAAGACCATAGAGCGTCTAGTAACCATGAACCTAGAAGTATATATGGAAAAATTGTTAGCACAGCTGATAGGACCATAAAAAGTATAGATATTTGTATAAAAAGAACATATTTATATGGTAAAAAGAATTGTCCAGAACTGGTAACAAAAAAACAACAAATTAACAGAATATATGAACATCTGAATGACAAGTATGGTGAAAATGGATATGCAAAAACCTATTTATATGATGAAGAATTTGAATTTGCAAAAAGGAAATTTATAGAAGCCTTAAGAGATAAAAAAGCATTTATAGAACGAGTAGAAAATGTGCTTCAAAATATGGAAGGAGAATAAAATGATACTTTCAACCTTATGTTATATAGAGAAAGATGGCAAATATTTGATGTTACATAGAACGAAAAAGAAACATGATATCAATAAAGGTAAATGGTTAGGAATTGGTGGTAAATTTGAAGAGGGAGAAAGTCCAGAAGAATGTATAATAAGAGAAGTAAAAGAAGAAACTGGACTTACAATAAAAAGTTATCAATTGAGAGGGATTGTGACTTATGTATCTAATAAATGTGAAACAGAATATATGTATGTATTTACTTCAGATGATTTTAAAGGAAATTTAATAGAATGTGATGAAGGTGATTTAAAATGGATAGAGAAGGACAAAGTAAATACATTACCTACTTGGGAAGGTGATCATATTTTTATAGATAAATTACAAAGGGATAATGGATTTTTTTCTGCTAAGTTTGAATATGATGGAGAAAAATTATTGAGATATGAATTAAAAGAATATTAAAATAAGGGAGTTGTTATATAATGAAAAATTATATAAAAAGATTATCAGAAGAACCTACATTTAAGAAAGATGGATTTAATCGGATATTGTTATCCATTAGAAAATTCTAATATGAGTATCACATTAGAAGATTCTTATAAAAAACATGATACATATTGTACAAATGTAAAAAAGATCTCTACATATTATGTTGTAGAAGGAGAGGGAAAATTTATTATTCATGATGAAGAATATAAAGTAAAAAAGGGAGACATTATCGAAATACCTAAAGATACAGAATTTACTTATGTTGGAAAAATGAAATTATTATTTATTAGTGCGCCTACATATGAACACAGTGATTTCATAGATGGAAGATTAAATGAAATTTAGAATTTTTTAAATTTATTTGGGAGAAATAAAAATGAGTGAAATACAAATATTAAAGGAGTTAGTAAAATATAATACCATAAAAGATAAAGAAAATCAGAATATTTTATCATATATTGAAAATTATCTAAAGTTATTAGGATTTGAAGTGGAAAAAAAGGAGAAATATTTAATAATGTCCATAGGAAAAGATCCTATTTTAGGATTTGTAGGACATAGTGATACTGTAGATTATATACAGGGATGGGAAACCGATCCATTTACAATAACAGAGAAAGAAGGATATATATATGGATTAGGGGTATGTGACATGAAAGGTGGGATTGCAGCTTTTTTGCAGGCATTAAAGGAAACAAATTTAAATATATTAAAAAGAGGCATAAAAATCTTTATTACATATGATGAAGAAATTGCATTTTCTGGAATAAAGGAAATTATAAAAGAGCATATACAAATCCCACAATATGTTATTGTAGGAGAGCCAACAAATAATGAATTTATCACAGGATGTAAAGGTCTTTTAGCAGTAAGATTAAAAACTATAGGAAAAAAAGTACATTCAAGTAGGCCAGATAAAGGAAAAAGTGCTAATTTACAGATGATAAAGTTATTAAATGAATTAGAAGAAGTTTATGAAAAGAATATAAAAATTGAAAAAGATAATAGATATGAAGTACCATATACAACCATGAATATAGGATTAATAAATGGAGGAAGCTCAATTAATTCTGTTTCTGATAAATGTGAAAGTTTTATGGATTTTAGGATTATAAAAGAAGAACATATAGAAATGATAAAACAAAAAATAGAAGAATTATCTGAAAAATATAAAGCATATATAAAATATGAAATAGAAATACAACCGTTTTTTAATAAAATTGATTTTTTAAAAAATGAAAAAACAGCTAATTTTATGACAGAAGCAAGTTTTATAAAAGGAAAAAGAATTATTTTGGGAGCAGGACCAGTTACAGCACATGAAGTTAATGAACATATCTCTATAAAATCATTACATACTTTAGTACAACAGTATAAGATATTAATAGAAAATATTTGTAATCAATAAGTTAAGAAAATACTAAGTATAAACTTAGTATTTTTGTTATATTATAGAGTGGCACTTAAGATCAAGATACCAATATTATCATTATAAATTTCATCAAATTGAGAAATAGGAAGAGGATTTTCTCCAATACCTGCTTCAATTGTATATCCGAGGACGATTATAATTTTGAATAAACCAATCCTTGTATCCAGCAAAACTAGAATTATAGGGAGTTTCAGCTAACCTATAACCACTCGCTTGAGCTAAGCTTTGACCAATTTCTAAACTATTTGGAGGATTAAAGTTTTGAAATTGCCAGTAAATTTCTTGCCCTTGTGTATGATAAGCAAGTACTAATTTAAAATCATGCATTAAAGTAAAATTATAAATTGCTAAAGCTTCTGGTTCTGTTAAAGGACCATATCCAACAAAGTCACGAGGGGCAGGTTGATTAAATCCTTGTGCATACTTGATTTCTTTGGCTTGTTCCCAACCAGCAGGAAATTGTAAGTTTAAATCTACACCTGTGGATTTGATTAACTTCCATATATAAAAAATAATAATAAATAAAAATATTTACAGAAACAAGGTGTTTTAATGCACTTTGTTTTTTATTGTAAAAAATCCAAAATATTAGCATAAAATATTGAAGAAAATGTAAAATAATGATAAAATTATGATAATAAAATTTTAAGGAGGAATCAATATGATCAATATTAGACCAGTATCAGATTTAAGGAATAAATATCCAGAAATAGAAGAATTAGTTCTAAAAGAAGATGAGGC
>CAJFRV010000016.1 GCA_904419495.1 uncultured Clostridia bacterium
AAAATTAATCATATGTTATTAGAAAAATTTGTTGATAAATCTGATAGTAAAAATGCATACATTTTATTTAATTGTTTCTTTATTGTTACCTTAATGTCTCTAGTCATGACAATTATTGGTGGATTTTTAGGTGGAGATAATGCTCAAACAATTTTTAGTGAATTCTTTATTAGATGGCCTAGAAACTTCTGTGCAGCATTTTTCTTAAATATTCTAGTGGCTGGTCCTATCAGTAGAGCAATTTTAAGAGCAATTCAATCTAAAAATGAAACAGTAGATAGTTCTGTTTTAGCTAATCAAAATAATGATTAGTCATTCTATATTTCAAAAAAATACACTATATGTTTTCAAATAATATAGTGTATTTTTATATTTTTTATCTATTATTTTTCTAAAATCTTATTTGCTAATTCTTCCATTTGTGATATATTTTCGTCACTCATTGTTGATTTTATTGTAATCATTGGTTCTATTATATTTATATTTTTCATTTCTTCTAGTATTCCCTTCATACATTTTCCAGCTGAAGGTGCCCATGATCCATTTTCTATAATTCCCACTGTTCTGTTTTGATAATTTCTTTCTTTTAAATGATCCAAAAACTGTTTCATTGGTGGGAATATTCCTGCATTATAGCTAGAAGATGCAACAATTAAATGTGAATACTTGAAAGCATCTTCAACTGCTTCTGCCCAATCTTCTTTTGTTAAGTCTGCTAATACTACTTTTTTTGCACCTTTTCCCCTTAAAATTTCTGCAAATTTTTGAGCCGCTTTTAAGGTATTTCCATAGATAGAGCTACAAGCAATATAGATTCCTTCCTCCTCTGGTCTATAACTACTCCATATATTATACTTATCTATATAATATCCTAAATTTTCTTTTAAAATTGGTCCATGTAAAGGACAAATCATTTGAATATCTAAGTTTGCTGCTTTTTTTAATAGTGTTTGCACTTGCATTCCATATTTTCCAACAATTCCAAAATAGTATCTTCTTGCTTCACAATCCCATTCTTCATCCACATCCAAAGTTCCAAATTTACCAAATCCATCTGCTGAAAATAGGATTTTCTCTGTTTGCTCATAAGTTACCATAACTTCTGGCCAATGTACCATTGGTGCCATGAAGAATTGTAATTTATGTTTTCCTATATCCAATACATCCCCTTCCATAACTACAAATTTTCTATTAGAAAAATCAATTTCCTTAAAGAAATTTGCAAGCATGTTAAAGGTAAGTTGATTGCCAACAATTTTCATTTCTGGATATTTTTTAGCTACTATTCCTATATTATATGCATGGTCTGGCTCCATATGCGAAACAATTAGATAATCTGGCTTTTCTCCATCTAATGCTTTTTCTAGATTTTCTAGCCATATATCTGTTAATTTTTCATCAATCGTATCTAATATGACATTCTTTTCATCTTTTATTAAATAAGAATTATAGCTCATTCCATTTTCTAATATATATTGATTTTCAAAAATTTTAATGTCTTTGTCACTTGCTCCTATATGAATAATATCTTTTGAAATCGTCATATCACTCATCAATAAAATTCCTCCTACACATAATTTTTATTGTTCTGTAATAATTATTTGACTAATTATTCCCTCGTCATTATATTGCATCTGCACATTATACATACTACCTGTATTCACATCTTCTGTTGGTACTTTTGTATCTTCTTTTGTTAAAGTAATATCTCCACTAACTTCTATTTTTCTATTTTCATCTGTTTCTCCCACATTGTTGGAAATAACAGCTTGTAGCAATGCTCTAACAGTTGTTCCGCTTTGTTCTCCCTCATATTGCATAAATCGTTGATTAAATGCTTCCATTTCTACTTCAGACATAGAACTTTCATTTACAACATCTGATGCTTGATTATATATCAACATGCTTAAAGATGTTAATGGAGAAGCAAATAATAATGGATTTCCATATTCACTAAATCCGATTTCTTCCATTTGCATTGTATTAACTTGTCCAATTCTTTCAACAATTGATGTAATTAATGTTACAATTTGTTCTGCATCATATTCATTTAGTTTTTGTATCTCATCTTCTGCATAATCTGCAATAGTAATTCCATCATTAAATGTATCTGTACAATTTAAATTATATACCATTTTTTGTTCTTGTCCATTCATTGTTCCTACTAAACCATATTGATATGTTTCATTTACACTTGCTAATTGTTCTAGTCCTTGGTAACTTGCCGTTAAAAAATATCTCATGCTTTCTTGTGTTTCTACATCTAGCATATTGATTTCTATTCCATAAGTTAAAGTCCCTTGTGTATTTGTTTTCGTTATTTTTAATTCTGTTTGATCATTTTTTATGGCTATACTTGATAATTTTTTATCTATTTGAGATACTGTTATGATATTCGTTCCTTCGTCTATTTCTGAAGCATTTATATCATCAATTATTCCTTGAATAATATTTTGTATAGTTATTTCTTCTGTAGAATTTACATTCATATTTTCTATAATTTCTTTTGTTGCTTCTTCCATTTTTGGCATTAATATTTGATCATTTTTTAATGTTTCTAAAACATTAAGTACCAAGTCTTTTAATTCTTGATTAGTCATTTCTACTGAATAACTCTCTGTATTATTTTCTTTTGTCTTTGTAAATTCCTTCTGTCCTAGTTTTCCCTCTAATATAGATTTATATGTATTTGTTATTTGTTCTCTTTCTTCATTTGTATAAGTTATTGTTTCTTGATTTGTAAAATTACTAAAAAAATCAATTGTATCCGGAAATTCTGTTGTATCAGTTACACCAAATTTTTCTATAAATTGTTTTAAATTTCTATTTTCTATTCCCACATATTTACTTGAAACATAATCGGTTTGTAATCCTAATGTCTCATCTGCATATTTATATTTAAATGGAAAATTAACATCACTTGAATAATTTAATGAAATATCTTGTTCATTTTTTCTTGTTGTATTATCAACTTTTCCAGAATATTCTATATTAAAGTCATTTAGTGTTTGTAATGTTTCTGAATCCATACCACTTATATTAACATCCATATAAAATTTTCCGCTATCTTCATATTTTCCTGTATATTTCTTTTTTGAATATTCTGTTAATTGGTTATCTATAAATCCATCTTGTACATCTACCATTTGTCCTAAATATTTAAAAAATAGCTGTGCATTTGTTTTTAATACATCTGTTGCAAAATATAAGTACGCAAAAATGCCTCCTAAAATGAATATTAAAACAATTACTATAATAATTAATTTTTCTATCGTTTTTGCCTTCATTTGTTTTCCCCCTTTTTTATTTTCTTCTTAAATTCTATCACAATAATTAAATTTTGTATACTTTTTATAAAATTTTTAATGATTTTGGGGACGGAGAAAAAAATCATCAATATAAAAGCACCACACTTTTAAAGTGGGTGCTTTTGCTATATAAATGCCTTAACATATTTAATTAATCTATTTCAATTGCACCAGTATATAATCCATAATAGGTTCCTTTTTGTGCAATTAATTCATCATGATTTCCTCTTTCAATAATTCTTCCATGGTCTAATACCATAATTAAATCAGAATTTTTGATTGTTGAAAGTCTATGTGCAATAACAAACACCGTTCTTCCCTTCATTAATTTATCCATTCCTTCTTGAACAATTTTTTCTGTTCTTGTATCAATACTTGATGTTGCTTCATCTAAGATTAATACTGGCGGATTATTTAATGCTGCTCTTGCAATTGATAATAATTGTCTTTGCCCTTGTGATAACCCTTCTCCATTACCAGTTATCATGGTATCATATCCATGTGGTAAATGTTTAATAAATTTATCTGCATTTGATAATTTTGCAGCTGCCTCAACTTCTTCATCTGTTGCATTTAATTTTCCATAACGAATATTGTCTCTGATGGTTCCTGTAAATAAGCTTGTATCTTGAAGAACCATTCCTAATGATCTTCTTAAATCATCTTTTTTAATTTTTCTGATGTTAATTCTATCATAACGAATCTTTCCATCTTGGATATCATAAAATCTGTTAATTAGGTTTGTTATGGTTGTTTTTCCTGCTCCTGTTGCTCCAACAAATGATACCTTTTGACCTTCTTTTGCTGTTAATGTAATATCATGTAAAATTCGTTTCTTTTCTTCATATCCAAATTGTACATTTTCAAATTCCACTTGACCACGAAGTCTTGTGTAAGTGATTCTTCCATCTTTATGAGGATGTTTCCATGCCCACATGCCTGTTCTTTCTTCAGATTCAACAATTTTTCCATTTTCCATTTTAGCATTTACTAATGTTACATATCCTTCGTCAACCTCTTCTTCTTGGTCTATTAAATCAAAGATTCTTTCAGCACCAGCTAATGCCATAATAATAGAGTTCATTTGTTGAGAAACTTGACCTAGTGGATTTGTAAAGGCTTTTACATATTGTAAAAAGGCTGCAATACTACCAATTGTTAAAATACCGTTAACAGACAAAATACCACCAATAACAGCAACTAATACATAGCCTAAATTTCCTATATTCATGATACAAGGCATTAAAATATTGGCATACATATTCGCTTTTGTCATACTGTCACATAATTGTTCATTTAGGTCATCAAATTTTGCTTTTGAATCTTCTTCATAATTAAATACTTTGACAACTTTTTGTCCTTCCATCATTTCTTCAATATATCCATTAACTTTTCCGATATCTTCTTGTTGTTTAACGAAAAATCTCGAACTGTTTCCTCCTAGATATCTTGATACAAATATCATCAATATGACCATTGCTAATACAACAAGTGTTAAATAAAGATTGGTTGCAAGCATAGCAATTAGTACAGCTACCATAGAAACACAAGCTGAAAATACTTGTGGAATACTTTGGCTTAACATTTGTCTTAAAGTATCTACGTCATTTGTATAGGTACTCATAATATCTCCATGTGTTCTACTATCAAAATATTTGATTGGTAATTTTTGCATATGATTAAACATTTGTGTACGAATTTTGTTTAGCACACCTTGTGATATATTCACCATTAATCGGTTATATGTGAATGTACAAACCACACCTACTAAATAGATAACTGCCATTATCATAATCACATTTAATAATCTTGTATAATCTGGAGACTGACTTCCTAAAAGTGGTGTGATGAAATCATCGATTAAGAATTTAATAAATTGTGTTCCAATAACACCAACTAAAGCACTGATGATGATACTGACTAAAACAACTGCTAATTGTAATTTATATCCTTCTGTTACATATTTTAATAATCTTTTAATTGTCTTTCTTTTCTTTCCTTTGGTTTTAGGCATCTTCGTCTCCTCCTTTCATCTGTGATTCATATACTTCTCTATAAATTGCATTTGTTTTTAATAATTCTTCTGATGTTCCAATACCATCTATTTTTCCTTCATTTAAAACAATAATTTTATCTGCATCTTCTATTGAAGAAACTCTTTGTGCAATAATGATTTTTGTTGTATTTGGTATTTCTTCTCTAAATGCTTTTCTAATCAATGCATCTGTTTTCGTATCAACAGCACTTGTTGAATCATCTAGAATTAATATTTTTGGTTTCTTTAACATGGCTCTTGCAATACAAATTCTTTGTTTTTGTCCTCCTGAAACATTTGTACCACCTTGATCTAGTACAGTTTCATATTTGCTTGGGAATTCTTTGATAAATCCATCTGCTTGTGCTAATTTACAAGCTTCTTCTAATTCTTCTTGATCTGCTTCTTTATCTCCCCATCTTAAGTTTTCTGCAATCGTTCCAGAGAATAAGACATTTTTTTGTAATACCATGGCTACAGCATCTCTTAAAGCGTGGATTTCATAATCTTTAACATCAATGCCACCTACTTTAATACTTCCTTTTGTAACATCATATAGTCTAGGTATTAATTGTACAAGTGTTGATTTTGAGCTTCCTGTTCCTCCAATAATTCCAATCGTTTCTCCTGCTTTAATATCCAAATTAATATTTTCCAGAGCAAATTTATCATCATTTTGCTCGTCACTGTATTGGAAACTTACATTTTCAAATTTGATAGATCCATCTTTTACTTCTGTTAGTGGATTTTCTCTATCTTTTATAGTTGGTTCTTCATCAATGACTTCAATAATTCTTTCTGCTGATGATTGTGCCATAATAATCATAACAAATACAAATGATAACATCATTAAGCTTGCAAGGATTTGCCATGCATATGTAATAATACTTGATAATTGTCCTGTTTGCATTTCTCCACCAACAATTAATTGTGTACCAATCCATGAAATTAATAAAATACAGGTATAAATGGTAAATTGCATAACTGGTCCATTAAATGCAACAATTTTTTCTGCTTTTTTGAAGTTTTCATATACTTCATCATTAACTTCTTTAAATTTCTTTTCTTCGAAAGATTCTCTAACATATGCTTTTACAACTCTAATAGCAGATACATTTTCTTGAACCACTCTGTTTAATTTATCATATTTTTTAAATACTCTCTCGAAGTTAGGATGTGCTTTTATCGCTATATAGAATAAAATAGCACCTAATACTGGTATTGCTACAAAAAAGACGGCTGACAATTTCATACTGATAGACATAACCATTAATAAGGCAAATATCATCATGATTGGTCCTCTAACCAAAATTCTAATAATCATTTGGAAAGCCATTTGCACATTGGTGACATCAGTAGTCATACGTGTTACTAGACTTGATGTTGAAAATTTATCTATATTTTCAAATGAGTAGTCTTGCACTTTATGAAACATGGCTTTTCTCAAGTTTTTCGCATATCCTGCAGAAGCCTTTGCTGCAAATCTTCCAGATAGCATTCCAAAGGTTAAAGATAATATGGCTGAAACAATTAATAAAGCTCCCATTTCTAGAATATAGTGGACATCTCCATTTTGGATTCCCACATCTATAATTTTAGCCATTAATAAAGGAATAATAACCTCCATAACAACTTCTAAAACAACAAAAATCGGTGTTAATATGGCATCTTTTTTATATTCTTTAACATAACTTGCTAATTTTTTTAACATTTCTCTCTCCTTTCTTTATGATTATATTTTTCTTTTTCACAATTTTCTAAATTACTTGATGCTTTTTTTAATAGCTCTAAAAATTGCTTTTGTTCTTCTTTAGTCATTTCACTTACAATATTTTTTTCTTCTATTTCTATTTGCTTTTTTACAACAGTTTTTATTTCCAAGGCTTTTGATGTTAATACAATACTTTTTAATCTACAATCATCTTCTTTAGCTTTTCTTTCAATTAGTCCATTTGTTTCCATTAATTGAATAATTCCAGTAACTGTTGCTTTTCTCATATCAAATTCTTCTTCAATATCTTTAGCAAACACTTCTCCTTTTTTTGATTTTTTATAAATATATCCTATGATCATAGATTGTACGCCTGTAACATTATATTTGCTTAATGTTTCATCCATATTTCTTTTTAATTGTCTTGATACAATTTGAATGTATTTTCCTATTTCATGTTTTTCCATATCCACACCTCTTTTAGTTCGTAGCCTAACTATTTTAGTACAATATTTTTTATTTGTCAAGTTTTTTTACAATAAAAAAACGGGGCATGCCCCCTAATGTTTGTTTTCATACATCTTAATTATACCACTCAAAACGCAATATTTTAACTTTTATGTAAAACACATCAATCTGCTTTCACTACAATTTCTCTAAAAATTTCTTTTTCATTTCATATGATGAGTGAACATAACGATTTAAAGTAACATCTACACTTGCATGCCCTAAAATTTCGCTAAGTGATTTTATATCCATACCTACCTTTATACAATTAGTAGCGAAAGTATGTCTTAAGACATGGAAATTATATTCTTTTACTTTACTCGCCTTTAGAATTCTTTTAAACATATTTTGGTAACTTCTTGGCTCTATATATTGTAAATTTGAACCCGTCAAAAAAAAAAAGAACCTGCATTTTGTTTTTTATATAAGCCTTTCAATATATGATAAATTTTGTCTGACATTGGTATTGCTCTAATAGAAGAATCTGTTTTACTACTATCAATGATGATTTGTGTTTTCTTTTCAACTGTATATACTCTTTGTAAAGTTTTTTTGATCTGAATTACTTTTTTTTCTAGATCAATATCTTCCCATTTTAAAGCACAAATTTCTCCTATCCTCAATCCTGTATTTAAACAAATTAATACTCCTAGACTTTTCAAGCTATTTTCTTTTAAACAATATTTTTCTAATTTATTAACTTCCTTTTTTGACAATACATTGATTTCTTTTACTCGTACTTTAGGTGAAATAATCAAATCCAAATGTATATTCATACTATATTTTTGATTCGCATATTTTAATATAGATTTCAAAACATTTAATATTTCTTTTACTGATTTTGGGGATAATTCTTTTGTTAATTCATTTGTCATTTGATTATAATCATACATTTCTAAATCTTTCTTTTTTAATTTTCCTAGTCTTTCTTTTAAATACTTTTCTATGCAATACGCATATTTATAATATGTAGATTGTTTGATGGTATTTCTTTTTAGTTCTAACCATTCTTCTGAAATTTCTTCAAATTTAATGGTACGATTTCTACTTATTATTTTATCTAATATCCACATATTTCCTCCTTTCCTATCCCATAGTAAACTATATCACTTTTATACCTTTTTTATCAATCTAACAGTTACTTATACATCATTTTGTAGTAATAATTGTACTAGTCATAATTTTAAAAAAAAGAGTGTATTACTTCTTTACCTTTATTTATGTTAATATTTATTTGTCTTTTTTACTTCACAGTTTTAAGTTAAATACAAATCTATATAGATTTGAAGATTATGTTAATTTATGGTATAATAAATATGTACAACAAAATCTGTTTTCATTAGAAAAGGAGGATATTTATGAAAAAACGGATTAGCATTATTGTAACTATCGTCTTTGTTTTTATTGTAGCTGTTGGTTGTTTTGTTTCTTCAAAAGAAACGTCATCGAAAGATGATACATCTAAGAAGGCAAAGCTTGTATACAACTACCTGCTTGAAAAAGGAGATTTATCTCCTGAACAAGCTGCTGGTATTACAGCTGTAATAAAGCAACAATCGAACTTCAACACTAGTGTCCATGATAGTGGAGACATCTCTACAACCGGACTAATGTGTTGGTCATTTGCTCGACAAGAGCAGTTGGCCGAGTTTGCTTCTAAAAGGGGAAAGGAAATAACAGACTTTTATACACAATTAGATTTTATTCTTGAGGAGATTGATGTTAACTCAGAATACTATCAATTAGCAATGTGTAAAAGATACACCTTAGATGACTGGAATAGCGCACCTTCACCCGAACAAGCAGCTTTATCTTTTACTTGCATTTACGTTAGGCCAGCTACTGTCGATCAAGAAAGCTTGCAGGCTTTAGCTCGTGAAATATATGAAGCCTGTTACCTCCTCAAAAAGCCGTCAAATCATTTGACGGCTCTTTGTTTCATAAAAAAAGAAGATATTCTAAATAAAACATCCTCTCTATATACATAACTATATTTTAAATATGAAACTTTCTAACAATTGCTTCTTTTACATCTCTTGCTGAAAGAACAATCGTTAAAATAAAATTTACAATTGATATCCCTATAGCTATATAGCTTAAAACATAATGATCAATTAAGTCTCTTTGTATAAAATAAATTGGTATTAAACTATATACACAGATCACTAACTGATAAATTGCATATCTAACATACTTTCTATGGCTTACAATTGTTAATACTAGCATAGTCATATTTGCTATCATAATAATAATAGGAATAGAAATCTCTAAAGACCACCCTTTGAAACCAAAATTATAGTCAATATATGTTGTTAAAAGTGAGATGGCAATTGCTTGTATCATAACATGTCCTGCAATATTTGTTCTCTTATTAATAGAATATCTAACTGTTATCCATGCATAAATGATACCAGCATTTGCAAGTGCTGCCCAATGAATATTCGGTGTTGTTAACTTATTCATTATCGTTAATATGATTGCCAATGAGAATGAAACACCTAATAATATTTTAATTAACATATTACTTTTTTTACTACTTAATTTTTTAGGATAAAGCATATAGATTTCCTTTCCTCTCTTTTCTATTTTCTCTTTGCGTTTAGTATTTCCTCATTTTTTTACATCCAAAATTTCATTGCTTTCAATTTCTACTGAAATATTTTTTTCTTTTAGAAATTTATAAAATTCTTTTTCTATTGAACAATCATCTAAAATAGATGTAAAAGTAAATACAATATGATTTTCAAAGGAACAAGCTGAACATTTAATTTTTTCTACTGGCTCTGGTGCTATTAACATTAAAAAATCTTCTATATATCTTTGATATTTACCAATAATACCAATTCTTCCTATATTTGAAAACGTAGTTGTTGTATATTTTCTAATTTCTAAATAACTTAATCGAACAATCGGCTTTTTCAAAACTAATGGTATCAATTTGATAAATGGATTTGTTCCTAATTTTACATTTCCAGACATAGTTTTTTGTATTTCTTCTGGTGTAAGCTTTTTCGTAAAATCCTTTTTTACAAAATCTAATATTTTACCAAATGTATCTAGTCTATCTTTTTTCATTTCCGCTTCTACAGTTATATATGAAAAGAAATTTGAAATTGTATTAGAAGGAAAATATTTTTTTAAATTAACTGGTATACATACTTTTATCGGTCTTTTTCCTTTATTTTTTATGTAATTAGCCTGATAGATAGCATATATTAAAACTGAAGTTAAATATTGTGTTATTGTCGCTTCATTTTTTTTTGCTTCTTGCTTTAATTGATTCAAATCTATGATTTCATGAATTGCTGAAATTGCTCCTAATTTTATTTTTCTTCCTGCTAATTTATATGCCTTTTTAGCCGAATTATTTCCCTTTGCTTTTTTATTATAATTTTTTATATAGCTATCTTCTGTTGATAAATCAAATTTTCTTTTTATTCTTAGTTCTTCTTGAAATTCCTCTTTATGTGCTAATTCTATATAATTATATACAATTTCTCTAAAAAACATGACACCACTATTTCCATCTGTTAGAGAATGAAATATATCAATATTGATCTTTTTATCAAAATAGGTAACTTTAAATAAATAATGATTATTTTCTTTGGGTTCTATATATTTACAAGGATATTCCTTCTCCTCTTCTATAAATATTTTCTTAGGATTATATTCTAAATAATTCCAAAAAAATCCATTTTTTAGTCGTACTCTAAACAATTCATATTGTTCTAAAGCTTTTTCTACAGCTATTTGCAATATTTCTGGTTGTATTTTTTCCTTTAGTACAACTGACAATCTAAAAACGGTACTATATTTTTTACCAGCAGATATAGGAAATATTTTTGCTGAATTATCTAATCTTCTCCAATATAGTTTTTCCTTCTTATGATTCATGAGACATTCTCCTTATTTATTTTCTAATTCTTCTATCATATCATTATATGCTTCCTGTGTAATGCTTTGTTCTGAATTGTTATCAATCATCCATATATGTTTTGCACCTTCATATTCTTTAATCTCCACATTACCATTTACCTCTTCTGCTTTTTCTTTTAACAATTTACAATCTGGGTTTAATAAATCATCTGTTCCTATAAAGATTTTAATATTTTCTAATTTTGATAGATCTCCATCAATTGGATTTACCAAATAGCTATTTATTCCGTCATTTCCTGCATAAGCAATTCCTGCTAGTCTCAATGTATCCTTATTTAAAATTGTGTCTCTTTTTTCTATTTTCTTGATATTTTCATTTTCTAATCTTACATCTAACCATGGAGATATTAGGATCGTTTTTGTTGGAAGTTCTATATTTTCATTCGCCACTTTTTCATATAATCCAAGTGTTAAACCTCCACCTGCTGAATCTCCCATTATTATTATATTATCATTTCCTATCTTTTCTATTATCTCTTTATATAATGGTTCTACCATGTTATATACATCTTTATAATTATATTTTGGCGTCAATGGATAATCTGGCATAATCACTGTATATCCTGTATCTCTTACAATATTTTCTAAAAACGTCCAATGGTTATCTGTTGCTTCTGCAACATATGAACCTCCATGAAAATATAATATATAATTAGAGGTATTATTTTTTTCTGTACCTTTTTTGGAAATTGTAAATACATTTCTTTCCATATATGTATATATATCTATTTCGCATTCTTCTATAATTTGTTCTGGCTCTCTCGTTTCAATGTCTGTTGTAAAAAAATATGCTATTATTAATGCTAATATAATACTACATAAAGCCATAATAATTACAACTGCTCTTAATATCACTGATTTTTTCATTCTTTTCACCTTTTCATCTTGTTATCGTTTTTCATGAATCATATTTTACCATATCTTTTACAATAAATACAAGTTTAAAGCAGCTATTTTTATATAGCTGCCTTTTCGTTTATTATGCTCTTGGATGTGCTTTTCTGTAGATATCTTTTAAACCTTCATCTTGAAATTGCATATATACTTGTGTAGATGATATATCTGAATGTCCTAACATTGTTTGAATTGCTCTTAAATCTGCTCCATTTTGTAATAAATGTGTTGCAAATGAATGTCTTAATACATGTGGTGTAATATCTTTTGTTATATGTGCTTGCTCTTTATAGAATTTTATAATTTTCCAAAATCCTTGTCTTGTAAGTCTTCCACCATTTATATTAACAAATAAAGCTTTTTCATTTTCATTTTTTATTAAAATTCCTCTTGCTTCTTCTATATATTCTTTTAATGCTTTTAATGACATTGATCCTAATGGAATAATTCTTTGTTTATTTCCACTTTTGCAAATGACATAAGCATCCTCTAAATTCACATCATCAATATCTAATGATATGATTTCTGTAACTCTCATTCCTGTAGCATAAGCAAATTCTAGCATAGCTTTGTCTCTTATACCTTTTAAGTCTACATTATCTGGTTGTTTCAATAATAGTTCTACTTCTTTTGCTGTTAATACATTTGGTGTTCTTTTTTCTATTTTTGGTGATTGTATATTAGCTGTTGGATCTACTTTTACCTTTTTATTTTTTAATATGAATTGATAGAAAGATCTTATAGATGCAATACATCTAGAAATACTTGAAGCCTTTTTTCCATTTTCTTGCATTTCATTAATATAATTTTGAATATCCTCTTCTTTTACTCTATTATAGTGAATTCCATATTCCTCTAAGTATTTTCTAAATTGTTTCAAATCCCTTTTATATGATTGTAATGTATTTTCTGATAATTTCTTATCATTTTCTAAAAAGTTAAAAAAGAATTTTAATTGTCTTTCCATTTTTTTCCCCTACCTCTATATTTTTTGAATTATATTTACATAAACTATATATGTTATATCAAACAATCTTAAAAAAGTAAATACATTTTTCAATATTTTTTAAAAATATTGGATTAGCATCTTTAATCCATTTGTAGACATAAATATTTCTACAGCCGATGATATAATAACTATAATTAACATAATTATCGAAAACATTGTATGTCTTAAAATTTCTAATTTTATATTTTCTTTTCTTTTATCTTTCACAATTGACTTATATAATTTCACTCCACTAACTGCTAATGCTAAAATTGCAGGAATAAATAAAAGATTCTGTAAAAATAACGTAATAAACACAAAACTTAATCCTTTTCCTAATCCCATTATAGTTATACATAATGAAATCGTATATCCTAAACAAAATCCTCTATATAAAATAATACCAAAAACAACCGGTATGCCAATCACTGTTGTTCCAAAAAACCATATAGTAATTGCTAATATTCCATTTTGTATGACTGAATTCTTAAATAATTCTATATGATCTATATTTTCTAATGGTTTGAATTTTTCTATAAATTGATTTAAATAATTTGTTATTTCTGTTTTGGCTTGTTCTTGAATATGATTAATAAAAAAAACGCCACTAAATATTCCTATTATAAAAATTAGAAATAATATTGCATATTCCTTTTTATTATTAATAACATGTTCTTTTATGATTCTTAATAACTTAATTTCTTTTTTGTCTTTCATAAAAATCTCCTTATTGTTTATACATAATGTGTATTCAATAAGAAGATTTCTAGAACTACTATTTTATTTTAAGTTAATATTTTTCATTTTATCTTAAACAACTTTTCCGTAGTTTCCTCCGCCACCAGATTGTACTTTACATTCTCCATTTCTTGCTTTTTCAATAGTATTTGCAATTTTTTCTCCTACAACTGCTTCTATATCATCTTTTGATAATCTATGAAGAATATTCATTTCTGTATCAAAGGTATCTAACAATTTAGTAATTGTTTTTCCTCCCACGCCCGGAATAAATCCCAATGGGATCTGATATACATAAGGTGGTCTATTTTCTGGACTCTTTGATTCTTGTTTATCTCTAATTAATTCTATTCTATCAAAAACACCGAAGGTTACATTTTTTCCGCCACAATATGGGCAAACATCAACAGGTTCTTTCGTTTCTATTGCTTTTTCACAGTCATCACAATATGTTCTATGATATTTTCCAAGTTTAGGGTCTAACCCATAATTAGCAACTACTTTTCTTCCATCCTCATTTTTCAATGCTTTTACAATTTCTTTAAATGATATATCTTCTACTTGCATTTTATTATATTCTCTTGCAATTTTGGGTAAAGAATGGGCATCTGAATTGGTAACAAATGTCTTGTTTTCTAATTCTGAAATCATGTCTGCTAAATAGGTATCAGAACTCAACCCTAATTCTACTGCAAATATCTTATCGTATTTTTCTTTAAATATGTATTGTAACCTATCTGTACAATTTCCATAATAGCTTTTATGTGGTGTAAAAATATGTGCCGGAATTAAAATTCCATTATATCTTTCTACCATGTCAATTAAATCATATCCTGATAAATCAGATCTTTGTGTGCTTAATGTAATATTTTTTAAATGATGGCTTAATTCGTTTGAAAAGCCTTTGATATCTACTAAATGTGGAAAGAAACAGATATTATGCGCTGCACCTTTTTTTCCATTTCTGCCCTCTTCTGAAGTTTCTACTTCACTTCCCAAAAGAATGCAAACTTTATCTTTATAGATAATCCCTCCATCTTTTAATTCGTAAGCATCTCCTGTCTTTAAAAAGTTTTCTATATCTTCTATCACATATGGAGAAGCACAATCAATAATTCCTACTACATTGATTCCTTTTCTATCAGCACATTCTTTTGCAATGTTTGCAAAGTTCAAAGACCTTGCTGCTGTTATCTTAATTGGCTTTCCATTTTCACTTCTTCCTATGTGTACATGTAAATCTGCAAATATTTCGTACATTTTAATACCTCTTTTCTAAAAAGATTTTAGGAATTTTAAGAATTTTGGAGACGGAGATAAAAATCATGATATACTAATTTAATTAAGATTTTAAATAGTTTTATCTTATCATGATTTTTATCTCCGTCCCCAAAATCCTCAAAATCCCTAAATCCTCATCTAATTTTCATTTTTTAATTTTCCATCTTGCATATTTTCTTCTGCTATATGTGCTAATATTTTTCTAGTTGTTTCTTCACTAAACAATGGCCTATTAGCATCTTTAAACATTTCTGTTTTTATTTCTTTTCTATATTCTGATACTACTTTATCAACTTTAGGTTGATATTCATAACATACTTTTTTTATAAATGTCTTTACATCTTCTGACTCATTATGTATCTTTACAAGTCTTCTCAATGCCTTCATGGAAGTTAATTCATTTAATTCTACCTTTTCCATCATTTGAACAAATTCTCCAAATGTATGTAAAAATCTATTATATTGATCTTTTAAGTTTCTATGTTCTAATAATACCATTGCTTCATCTGGTTGAAATCCAATTCTTTCTGGTCTGTCTAATAACATTCCCCCAAACTGATCTACTAATTCTAATACATCACTTTCTCTTTCTCTTGGATTGCTATTACTATATCGATTAATTTCTTCACATATTTTGCAAAATCTCTTGTCAAATCCTAATGTTAACAAATAGTCTGCTCCTTCTTTTGCATATGAATGAATTTTTTCTATATCTTGTGCATTATCTATTTTTTTACAATTACATAATAGACAAGCCGTTAAAATTAAATTTTTATCTACATCTACTTTCATGTAGTCTACAAACATTCTTGCTATTTCTGTTTTAAATATAACAGATTTATCAAAGAATATTTTAGTTTTTTTTGCTAAATAATAGGTGATTTCCATTTTAGAAGCTATGTCTTTTTCGTCTAAAATGTAATTAGCAAATGTATCCATATGCTTCCTCCTTCGTTAAAGTTTCATACAATTTTATTATATATGAAGAATTCAGATATTTCAACATTTTTTTTGAATGTCATAGAAATGTAATAAAAGCATGTTATATATTCACTACAACATGCTTTTTCATTATTTTTTTATCGTTCTTTTCTATTTCTTCATAAATTGAGGATTACGATTTTCTATTGTCCATTTTTTCCACTCAGAGGTTAATGTACTATTATTCGTTATATATGTATTTAACTCATCAATCGTCTCATTTGTTAGTTCCTCTAACATTGTAGCATTTACTGCTATGTTTTTTCCTGCACTTTGTTGTACTGTATTACTTTTTAAAAAATAACAATTTTCAAATTTGTTTTGTGATGCATTATTCCACAATGCTGCTCCTACAATTCCTCCAATTGTTGTTCCTGTTATATTTCCTGTACTATATACATTTATACATCTTGTATGGTCATAAACAAACCCTATTATTCCTCCAACAGTAATGCCATTTATATTTCCTAAATTATAACAATTATATATATAGGAAATACTGCTTGCTGTTCCAGTCATTCCTATTATTCCTCCTGCAACGTTTCCATTTATGTTTACTTGTTCAGCATTGTAACTATTAATAATTATTAAGTTACCTGTACCCAAATGTCCACAGATTCCTCCTACATAAGCTTTGTTTTCTTCTCCTTTACTTATTATATCTGCTTTATTATAGCATTCATTTATTTCTACTTTTCCAGTAATATATCCACTAATTCCTCCTACCCATTCTGTTCCACTAATTTTTCCATCTATTCCTAGCTTTTCTATATGTGCATTATTTATATTCTCAAATAATCCTGCTCTTCCTGTTTTATTTATATATATATTCTGTATTTCATTTGATTGCCCATCAAATGTACCTGAAAAATTCTTAATTGGCATAAAGCCACTTCCAGAAATATCGGTTAGTAAATCTCTTAATTCATCTATTGAATTACAATTCAATACCCTTCCATCGACATAAGATAATCTAGACTCAAAATTCAACGTTCTCCCTAATTTTATATAAGCATCTTGATATGCATCGTAATTTTGAGACCATTCAGCCAAATCCTCTATACACCAAATTTCATATGGTTTTCCTCCTTCTGTTTCTGCTTTTCCATCTAATTCTTCTCCATTTTTTCCGACTGTTATATCTCCCGGATATTTATCTTCTATGATAAGATATTCCCCTTGTACATTTCCTTCTTCCTCTACTATATAGTATCGTTTACTCTCAATAAATACAACTTCAAATTCATCTCCTATATTACTTGCCTCTGTTTTTCCTTCTCCTGTTTCTTTATCTAGTTGTTCTTGTAATTCACTCTCTTCTATATGTCCATATTTGTTATTTCCCATCGCTTGTATAGTTGCTTTCTCCACTATTTCCTTTTCATTAGCAATCTCTGTATCTTCTTTTGCTTTTCCGGCGTTGCCTATGATTCCATTATTTCCTGTTATAGCACTTATGGTAATCCCTGCCAATATTAATAACACGATAATTGTAATTACTAATGCTAATATTGTAATTCCTTTACTTTCTTTTGTTTTCACTTTTTATCCTCCTTTATATTTCTCCTTTAGTTGGATACTTTCGGAAACTATAAATAAAGGAATATATTGAAAAACAAGGCTTAAAAAAATCTGCTTAATTCTTTTTTCTTATATTTCATTTTAGCAAAATTATTTATTTTTTATTGACATCACTACTATTTATTGATATTATTTTTACTGAAAAGATTTCTTAGAGTATCCAACTCTAGGAAATTTTTTTTATTCTTTTTTTCTTTTTCACTCATTTAAAAAGTTATATTAATTAATTTCATTTGTAATTTCCATAAATATATAGTATAATATTGCTTGAAAATATGAATTTAGAGGTATGTTATGAAACAAATAAAATTTATATCTCACAGTGAAGAAGAAACTTTAGATTTCGGAAAAAAACTAGCTTCTTTTTTAAAAAAAGGAGACACGCTTGTGTTAAGCGGAGATTTAGGATCAGGAAAAACCAAATTAACCGAAGGAATTTTGACATATTATGGATTGGAAAATGAAATCTCTAGTCCTACATTTACAATTGTTAATGAATATATAAAAGAAGATACAAAAATTTTTCACTTTGATGTGTATCGTTTAGAAGATTCTTCTGAATTTTATGCGATTGGTGGAGAAGAATATTTTGATAATGGAATTTGTATTATTGAGTGGGGAGAAATTATTCAAGATGCTCTTCCTAAAGATTATATACATATTAGATTTGAAAGAGATGATACTAACGAAAATATAAGAATTTTAAATATTACTTCTTATGGTAAAAAATATGATCAATTATTAAATAAGTTGGAGGATTAAATTGAAAACATTAAGTATTGAAACTTCTAGTAAAATATGTAGTGTTGCTATATTAGAAGATAAAAATTTATTAAAAAAAATAGAATTAAATAATGGATTAACACATTCAGAAACTTTAATGCCTCTTATTAAACAAATATTAGAAGAAACCAATTTAACTTTATCCCAAATAGATTTATTAGTTTGCGATATTGGTCCCGGTTCTTTTACTGGTATTCGTATTGGCGTTTCAACTATTAAAGCTTTTTCAGATAGTTTGAAAATTCCTTGTGTTGGTATTTCTTCTCTTGAAGGATTAGCATATTCCGTAAAAAAAGATGGAATCATTTGTAGTATGATTGATTGTAAAAATGATAATTGTTATTATGCTGTATATCAATTAGAAAATAATCATTATACTTTATTAGAAAGTCCTAAAGCAGATAGTATTGAAAATTGTTTAACCTTTTTAAATTATAAATATACAAATTCCAATCTTACTTTTGTAGGAGATGCTTGTGAAACATATAAAGACAAAATTGAAACAGCTTCTTCTAATTTTGTTTTATCTGACAATGAAAAATCTGATGGTGTTGATGTCTATTCTTTAGGAATTGCTGGAATCAATAAATATATACAACTAGGTGAAGATAAAAATTTGCTTCCTCTTTATCTAAAGAAACCTCAAGCTCAAAGACAATTAGAAGAAAAAAATATTGTTATTCAAGATATGAAAATTTCTGATTTAACAAATTTAGAGCTAAATCAATTTGACGATTTTTGGAATATCGATATTTTAAAAGATGAATTAAGTAGCGAAACTTCTCAATTTATCTGTGCAAAATATGAAAACAAAATCGTTGGCTTTGCTGGAATAAAAGTCATACTGGATGAAGCAGATATTATGAATATTGCAGTAAAAAAAGATTATAGAAGACAAGGAATTGCTACTTTGTTACTAAATCATATTATTGATATTTGCAAAGAAAATGGTATTAAAACAATTCATCTTGAAGTCAATGAAGAAAATTTTTCTGCAATTTCTTTATATCAAAAGTTTGGTTTTGAAGAATGTGGCAGAAGGAAACAATATTATGATAACAAATATGATGCAATTCTTATGAAAAGATAGTCAATGAAACTCATTGACTATCTTTTTTTCCTAGTATCTAAAGTCATTAATACTTATAGTTAAATTTCTACTTCTAAAATAACTTTTTCTACTATTTCCAGTTTACGGATTTAGCTTTCAGCATTACAAATACAAAAGTGGGCGGAAAGAATAGTTGGTAAAATTAGCGCTCGTGCTACCGATGCCACGACTGCTCGTGTAATGGGAACTACTACCGTAAAAACCTCCCCTAACAACGCATGAACTACTAGAACTACTAGAGGTTTCTGTTGTCCATTCTCTACAATTTCCTGCCATATCATATATATTACATCTTACATCATAATTTGTTCCATCTGTTGCTTTTCCTGTATTCGTTAAGTTCTTATACAATCTATCCTGTCTTGAATAATCTTCATCTTCTGAACATTTTTGTATAAACAATATTGCCGTATCCCATGCATAACTATTCATTAAATCACTATTAATTTCTGTATATAAATCTTGACAAGCTATTGCTGCTTTTGGTTGGGTTATTTTATTCCATACAGCTTTATCATATTTACTTTCTGCTTTGTTGTTTGTACCTTGGCTTGCCTCAAATCTTGCTATATAATATCCTCCATTTGTTCTCACACTATCTATAAAACCATCTATATCTTTTGCTACTGTATTTCCATTTCCTGTTGAGGTTTCTGTATAACTTGAAGATGTACTACTTGTCTTTAGTTCTCCTCCTAAAGTTGTTGGCGTTAATGTTGTATCTATATCTCCGTTACTATCAAATACATATCTTCCTAGTATAATTTCTCCATCTACTGCATTTTGCACTGTCTTTCCTTTTTCTCCCAAGATTCCATCTACTGGTATCCATACATATTGATTTCCTCCTGCTGAATTATTTAAGTCATCTCCTTCTACGTCTGATATGACAAATCCTCCTTCTACTGTTGTACCTTCGACTGCATAAAATCCTTCTGGTATTGTTGGTCTATTTCCTGTTTCTTCTTCTCCTTTTATTTCCACATCATATCCATTTACATTTACAGTTGCTGGTAAACTTTCTATCTTATTATCATCTGATATTGGATTTCCTTTATATGTTAATCCCTCTATCTTTTTTAATTCATTATTTAAATCATCTAAATTCATTTTTCCATCTGTTCCATAACTTGCCTGTACAGCTATCTTTACTTGTTCCTCTGCATTTGCCTGTTTTGTTCTTTCACTTGCTTCAGTTGCTTTTGTTAAAATCCCGTTATCTCCTGTCAATGTTGCAATCGTTACACCTGCAAGAATTAATAATACAATAATGGTAATCACCAATGCAATTAATGTAATACCATCATTTCTTTGTTTTAGAATTTTTTCCATTTTAAAATTCTCCCTTCCTTTGTTTCTTCCTATTTCGCTTTTGTATACTTTTATTTCTTAAATTTAATTACTCTAAGAATATGATAGATATATTTTTTATTGGTATTACTTAATTTCATTAATTTCTTATATTTAAAAATTTTGCCAATAGTTTTATATACTATTAAAATTTTTAGAAATTTTTATTGACTTTATAGTACTTTTATTGATAAACTTTAAGTATAAAAAATTTCTTAGAGTAATTAACTCTAAGAAATTTTTTACTTATATCTTCTTGAATTTTAAACATATTTTTCTACTAATATCACTGTTCTTCCACTTCTTGTTGTTCCTGTAAATTCTTTAATAACAAATCTACCTTTTCCCCTAATAGTTATAATATCTCCACATTTTACTTGTTTTGAATTTTTGGTTTCATTTTGTCCATTCACAAATACTCTTTCTTGTGCAATGATTTCTGATGCTTTACTTCTAGAAGTTCTTGCCAGATCTGATACAATATTATCTAATCGTAATGAAGGAACAATAATACTAACTTCTTCTACTTTTATCTCTAATTTTCTTACATCTTGTATCTTTTCTATTTCTATTTTTGCATTTTCAAATCTTGTAAGTGATGGTAGTTGTGTTTTTAAAACATCTGCAAAATCATTCACAGTTATGATATCTGCTCCTTCTTCTCCCACAAGGATATCTCCTACTTTTTCTCTTTTTAATCCTAATTTCACAATTCCACCTAAATAGTTTCTATGTGAATATTTTCCTTTTTCTTCTTCTGGTAATTGAATTCGTACGATTTTTAAAATTTTGTCATAGTTTTTTTCTATCATTCTATTATCAAATTTTTCAGGAAATGTAATAAATACTTTTCTTTCAGCCTCTTCATAACCACCATATAGTTTAAAATTTTGAAATTGTATTTTTCTTAAAAAATTTTCTACCAAAGATACTTGATACATATCTAAAAAATCTGTATATTCGATTTTTTCCCTTTTTGATGATATTTCTATTTTGTCTAATACTTGTGACAAACATAATTTATCTTCTTGCTTTTTATAATCTTTCAACACTTCTTGTTTATTCATTTATGTTTCATCTCTCCTACTTTCATTTTTTTATGTTTATTATTTTTCTTTAATTCTTCTGCTTTTATATTTTTATCCTTTTCTTTGCTCTCATTTAAATTTTCTTCTGTTTCTTTTTCATCTTCATTTCTTTTATGCAACTTTAGTTCTATGTGTTTTTGTATGTCTTCTACAATAGCATCTTCATCTAAATGATATATTTTTTCTAATTCATCAACACTTCCATGTTGAATAAACTTATCTGGATAAGCATAGGCTTTTACTTCTACATCTTCCATATGATTATCTATTACCAATTCTTTTATAGCTGTACCTAACCCATTGATAATTGTTCCATCTTCTATGGTAACTACTTTTTTCGTTTTCTCAATAGATTTTTTTAATGTTTCTACATCTAATGGTTTTAAAAATCTAACATTAATCACTTCTGCATTAACATTTATATTTTGAAGTGTTTTTGCAATTTTTATTCCTTTTGCCACTGTTTTTCCAATTGTCAATATTGATATATCATTTCCTTCTTTTAAAATTTCTGCTTTTCCTTCCTCTATTTTTTCGTGTTTTTCAAATGGTTCTTTATTTTCTCCACCTCTTGGATATCGAATTATGACTGGCTTTTTCAAGTTTACTGCAAATTCTAACATATCTTCTAATTCTTGAAAATCTTTTGGAGCTAGAATGGTTAAATTAGGAACTAATCTAAAAAATGCCATATCTAATGTTCCTTGATGTGTCTCTCCATCAGCTCCAACTACTCCCGCTCTATCTACACACATAATTACTGGTAAGTTTTGAAGTGCAATATCATGAATGACTTGGTCATAAGCCCTCTGATAAAATGAAGAATATATCGGAACAACTGGTATCATCCCATCAATTGCCATTCCTGCTGCTAATCCTAATGCATGTTGTTCTGCAATTCCAATATCAAAAAATCGTTTAGGAAATTTCTCACTAAAGGCTGTTAATCCTGTTCCATCCTTCATAGATGCTGTAATTGCTACAATCTTTTCATTCTTTTGTGCAAGTTCAACTAACTTGTCTCCAAACACTTTGGAATAATCTTTTCCTTTTTCCTTCTTACTCTTTCCTGTTTCTATATCAAAAGGTCCTGTTGCGTGAAATTTATCTGGATTTTTTTCTGCTATTTCATATCCTTTTCCTTTTTTAGTTAATACATGAATTAATACTGGATTATCAATTTGTTTACTTAAAGTAAATATACTTTGCAATTCTTCTAGGTTATGTCCATCAACTGGTCCTAAATAGGTAAAACCAATATCTTCAAAAAACATTTTTGGTATAATTAATTGCTTAATACTTCTTTTGAATGTTTGTACAATTTTGACAATTGGTTTCCCAATTACTGGTATCTCATTAATCCTTTTTTTCATAATGACGTTAGATCTCGTATACATTTTTTTTGTTCTTAACTTACTAAGCAACATATTCAATCCACCAATATTGGGTGAAATACTCATTTCATTGTCATTTAAAATGATGGTCATTTTTGTCTTACTGTATCCAACATCATTTAGTGCCTCCAATGCCATACCGCCAGTCATAGCTCCATCACCAATAACTGCTAATACAGAATAGTTTTCTCCTTTTAAATCTCTTGCTCTAGCCATTCCTAATGCAGCTGATATAGAAGTACTACTATGTCCTGTATTAAAAAAGTCATATGGTGATTCATTTGTTTTTGGAAAGCCTGCAATTCCATTTAATGTTCTTAAAGACTTTAGTGCTTCTCTTCTTCCTGTTAAAATTTTATGTACATAGGTTTGATGTCCTACATCCCATACAATTTTATCCTTTTTAAAATTAAATACATTATGCAATGCTAATGTTAATTCTACTACTCCTAAGTTTGAAGCTAAATGTCCTCCATTTTCAGATACAATTTCTAATATATATTTTCTGATTTCTTCTGCTAATTTTTGTTCTTCTAAAATACTTAATTTCTTCAAATCTTCTGGAGAGTTTATATTCTCTAACATGTTATCACCTTTTTATTCTAATTTGCATGGTATATTTTATCATATTTTTGGTTTTTTTGCTACAAATTTGTTGTATTTTTTACATCTTGTGTTACAATATATAATGAAATAATATATGGGAGGAGTATATATATGAAAAAAAGTGTTTTTATTACCTTATTTTTAATTCTAATTTTAATTACAAACATATCTTTAGCTTCTTATGAAACTGTTACAATGACAGTAGTTGAAGAACCTGTTTGTACAATAGAAATTGGAGAAAATTCAAAATTTGAAAAAAAATTAATTGAGAAAAATTTAAATAACAAAGAAGTAACCCTTCAATTACAAGTAACCAATGAAGAAACTTCTATTCAGCCAAATGGCGAAGTTATGCTTGTCATAGATAACTCAAAAAGTATGGAAGATACAGTCGATGGATCAACTACTAGACAAGATTTAGTTATTGAATCTGCCAAAACTTTAGTAAATACAATATTGAATGGAAATGAGAACTTAAAAGTAGGTGTTGTTAGTTTCTCAACAAATGAAGATGTTTCTAAAGAAGGAACAATTGAAGATGCCAATTTGGTTTCTGACTTATCTTCTAATTCTGAAGCATTAATATCTGCTATTTCAAATATTCAATATACTGGACCTAGAACAGATTTAGAATCTGGTTTAAGTTTAGCTAGTCAATATTTTACGGAAGATGTTAACAATAAATATATTATTGTATTAACTGATGGTGTTCCAAATGTTGCTTTAAATTATGATGGTATATATTATTCAGATGATGTTATAGCAAAGACGAAAGCACAATTACAAGCTTTAGATACTGCCGGATATAATGTTATTACAATGCTTACAGGAATTTCTGATGCAGATTCTATTCCTGCTACAAGACCTGATGAAAAAACTTATGGAGATATTATTGAAGAAATCTTTGGTACGGAAGAAACACCAACTGTTGGTAAATTCTATTATGTACAAGATAGTGAAATTGAAAAAACTATTACAGAAGATATTTACAACGATTTATTGCCTATTGAAAAAATATTAACAGATATTACTGTAACAGATTATTTCCCACAAGAAATTATTGATAATTTTGAATTTGCATATGTTTCAGAACCAAATATCGGAACAATCTCAACTGAAGTAAATACAGAAAATAACTCTATTACATGGACAATTTCTGAATTACAACCCGGCGAAACAGCTACTGTTCAATATACTTTAAAATTAAAAGAAGATTTTGATAGTAATATTATTAACAAAATCTTAGATACAAATGAAAAAGTAGATATTTCTTATACAGACTTTAATGAAGAACATGTAGAAGATTCATCTGATGTAACACCAAAATTAAAACTTACAGAACCACCTGTAGTTTTACCTAAAGCTGGTACACCTATTATGATTACACTATTTGTAATAGCTATTGGCTTATTGGGATATTCTTTTGTAAAATTTAATAATATAAATAGAAATATGAAAAACTAATCACTCAAATTTGTACAGATAGATGTCCAATTGGGGACGTTTCTGTTTGGGACATTTTTTAGGAATTCTATTAAAAAAATAATATATAATAAAAATTTATGAAATGACGAATGTGAATGAAATCATATTAGAAAAAATTAATGTATCTAATAGGAGAATCTCAAACTCTGCTTTGAGAGGTGCCTATTTATGATGTAATGTTAGCCGAGGAATGTAATAAATTTTTATTATATATTATTTTTATAACTAAAACTTTACATAAAAATGTCCCAAACAGAAACGTCCCCAATTGGACATCCATCTGCACAAATTTAAGCTTAATATTCACTTTCAATTTTTAATAGTCTATTATATTTAGCCACTCTATCAGTTCTACAAGGTGCTCCTGTTTTTATTTGCATACTATTTATTCCTACTGCAATATCTGCAATTGTTGTGTCTTCAGTTTCTCCTGATCTATGAGAAATAATTGTTTTATATCCATTTTCTTTCGCCATCTGAATGGTATCTAATGTTTCTGTTAGTGTTCCAATTTGATTTGGTTTTATTAAAATTGCATTTGCCACTTTTTTATCTATTCCTCTTCTTAGTCTAGACATATTCGTTACAAACAAATCATCCCCTACTAATTGAATTTCATTTCCTAGTTCTTGCGTTAATATTTGCCAATTTTCCCAGTCTTCTTCTGCTAATCCATCTTCTATTGATATAATTGGATATTTGTTACATAAATCTACTAAATATTTTATCATTTCTTGATTAGTCTTTAATATATCTGTTTTCCAAAAATAGTAACCTTCTTTTCCAATCTTTTTAGCCTCTTCTTTCATTTCTGTACTTGCTACATCTAATGCCAATGCAATTTCTTTGCCGGGTTCATATCCTGCTTTTTGGATTGCCTCCATAATGACATCTAATGCCTTTTCTTCATTTTCTAAATTAGGAGCAAATCCTCCTTCATCTCCTACACCAACTGCATATCCTTTTTCTTTCAATACTTTTTTTAATGTATGATAAATTTCTGCTCCTCTTCGTAATCTTTCAGCAAATGTTATATCTCCAATTGGCATTATCATAAATTCTTGTATGCTAATATTATTTTCTGAATGTTTTCCTCCATTTAATATATTCATCATTGGTACAGGCAATTCTTTTGCTTGTATTCCCCCTATATATCTATATAATTCTATTCCTAATGTATTACTTGCTGCTTTTGCTACTGCTAAAGAAACACCTAAAATTGCATTTGCTCCTAAATTCGATTTATTTAAGGTATCATCTAATCGTATCATTTCCTCATCTATTTTTCTTTGTTCAAACACATTCATTCCTATAATTTTTTTGCTAATCTTTTTATTTACATTTTCCACAGCTTTTGTAACACCTTTTCCTTGATAACGATTTTTTTCTCCATCACGTAATTCTACTGCTTCAAAACTTCCTGTTGAAGCCCCTGATGGAACTGCTGCTACTCCACATACACCTTCTTCTGTTATAACTTCTACTTGTAATGTAGGATTTCCTCTTGAATCTAATATTTCAATTGCCTCTACACTTTTAATTAAAGAACTCTTTTTCATAAAATTCCTCCTTACTACTTACATATATATACATTTTTTACAAATTCATGAAATCTATACAAAAAATGTGCTTATATTTTTAATATAAACACATTTTTTTATTTCTTAACTTGCCTTTTTATTCCTTAATTCATATGCATATTGTAAAGTGACTTCATTAATTTCTCCAGATGAAATTCTAGCAATTTCTTCTATGACTTCGTTTTCTTTTAGTAATTTAATTTGTGTTTTGGTTCTTTCTTCTTTAACATTTTTACTAATAAAATAATTATGGTCTGCAACTGCTGCAATATTTGGTAAATGAGAAATACACATAACTTGATGTTTTTTCGCAATTGCTTTTAATTTTATTGCTACAGAATTTGCCGCTTTTCCACTAATTCCTGTATCAATTTCATCAAATACCAATACAGGTATCTTATCTGTATCTGCTAATACCTTTTTGATTGCTAACATGGTTCTTGACATCTCTCCACCTGATGCAATTTTAGATAATTCTTTTTCATCTTCGCCTAAGTTTGTTGTAATGTAAAATTTAACAATATCTTTTCCATTCTTAAAGAATTCATCTTCTTTATAATCTACTTTTACATTGATTTTTGCATTTTTCATTTCTAAATCTACTAATTCTTGATTAATAGATTTACTTAATTTTTCCGCATATTCTATTCTCACAACACTTATCTTTTTGCCTAATATATTCATTTCTTTTTCTATCTTTTTTAATTCTATCTTTAATTTGTTGTTATACTCTTCTAAGTTTTCTATATGTTCAATTTCTTCTTGTATTTGTTTATTATACTCTAATATTTCTTGTATACTATTTCCATATTTTCTTTTTAATGAATAAATGATATCTAATCGTTCTTCTATATTGTTTCTCTCTTCTTCATCAAAATATACATCTTCTTTATATCCATTAATATCTCTTGCTAGTTCTTGCAATTCATAATAGGAACTTTTTAAACTGTTACTTGCTTTTTCATATTTTTTATCAATACTTTCTATCTTTTCTAATGCTCGGATAGCCATACTTAAACTATCTATGGTATTTTCAGATAATAAATTATCTGCTTCAGTTAAATTCTCCACAATTTTTTCTGAATTCAAAAATAGATTTCTTTTTTCTTCTAGTCCTTCTTCTTCATTTTCTTTTAATTTTGCTTGTTCAATTTCTTCTGTTTGATATCTTAATAAATCTAATTTTCTTTGCCTTTCTTTATCATCACCATAATTTTGTTTTAGTTCTTCTTTGATTTCTAAATAACGATTATATAATGCTCTATATTTTTCCTTATCTTTTCCTAAGATTTCTGTCCCGATAAATCCATCTAAATATTTCAAATGTAGCTTACTATCTAATAGATTTTGATTATCATTTTGTCCATGGATTTCAATAAATTGTTTCATAAAATCTTTTAATTCATTAACTGTTACCATTCTTCCATTAATCTTACACATGTTTTTACCATTTATATTGATTTCTCTTGAAACAATAATATTTCCTTCTATAGCTTTTTCGTTTTCTGGACAGTACAAACAAAGCTCAACAAAAGAATTGTTTTCTCCTTTTCTGATCATCTCTTTTGAAAATCTTCCTCCAGATATAATCTGAAGAGAGTCAATAATTAAAGTTTTTCCTGCTCCTGTTTCACCTGTTAAGACATTTAATCCTTTATTAAAATCTATACTTAAATCCTCTATAATTCCTATGTTTCTAATATGTAAAGATGATATCATAATCCATTCCTCTACTTTCTTTTTATTAAACAATACTAAAAAAATGTTCGCCTTTATTGTACCGACAATTCAAAAAATTGTCAATACTTTTTGCGAACATTTTTTCTTTTTTCTTATTTGTTATTTATGTTGTTTTAACATCCATATAATTTTACTATATTCCAATATATAACCATCTATTAAACTAGATGTTGCATATATATGATGTTCATCAGCTAATTTTTTTATTGTCATTGCTTTTTGTAATAGCGTTTCAAAATCTTTTAATATTTTATCTAAAACAATTTCTCCTTCTATTTTTGCATTTTGTGCTTCTTCAATACATGTTTTCTCTAAATAATCTTTCATAGTTCCCAATGGTTGCTTATCTAATGTTAATATATGCTCTGCAATTTCATCAATTTCTTCATTAATTTTATCATAATATTCTTCCAATTTTTCATGTAGCACAAAAAAGTTTTTTCCTTTTACATTCCAATGATAATTTTGTAATTTTCTATAAAAAACATTTAAGTCTGCTAAAAATTCATTTAACTTATTTACCATTTCCTCCATTTTTTTCACTCCTTTTTTCATATTCTATATAGATTTTTTCCTTTTTTTTATTTTTTTATACAAGTAAATATTGAATTCATATTTTTTATTTATTTGCACATACTAATTTAGAAAAGAAATCTGTAAAAAAGAATACTTCTGTATTTTTGTAAAAATATATTAAAAATTTTAGGAGGTAAAAATGAATAGACCAGAATATATTTTAAATGAAGTGAATAAAGGAATTAAAATGGGAATGGATTCTATTTCTTCCATTGCTGAAAAAGTTACTGATGACAAATTAAAAGATGATTTACAATTTGAATATAATCAATATAATGAAATCTTAAATGATGTAAATACAGAACTTAGTAAATATGAAGAATTTCCGAAAGAATTAAATCCTGCTCAGAAAATGATGGGATGGTTTGATATTCAAATAAGTACTTTAACAGATGATTCTGATTCCAAAATTGCAGAAATGCTAATTAAAGGAACCAATATGGGAATTATCGAAGGTGTTAAATTATTAAATAATAATCCTGAAACAACAGATACAATAAAAAATATTTTAACCAATTTTATTCAATTTCAAGAAAATAATGTAGAAAGATTAAAAAAATATTTATAACTTAAAAATAAATTTATAATATTAAAATTCTATATATTAAATATTAGGTTAACTTATAGGATTATATTTTAATAATGCAAAATATTGAATAACCTAAAATAAAATATATAGAATTTTAATCACATTTATACTTATTTAAAAAGTATACATTTTCCAATATCAATCTTTTATAATTTCTTTTAAATATTTCCAAACTCTTTCTATAGAAGTAATAGAAACCCTTTCCTTTGGAGAATGAACATCATAGCTGTCAGGCCCTATACAGACATATTCACAATCTGGCATTTTATCAGTAAAAAATCCGCCTTCTACAACCCCTTGAGACACTACTTCTTCCATTGGATTATTATATATCTTTTGATATACTTTTTGACATTTTTCTAATAATTCATTATTTTCTTTTTTCTCTACGCCTTTTAATTCTTGGTGCCATATAATATTTATATTATATTCATTTATAAGCTTGGTTAACTCTTCTAAATATTTTTGTTCTAACTCTTTTTTATTGCTTCTTTCTGAAAATTCAATTTGAATGCCTTCATCATATTCTGTTAAAACTGCTAAATTTGCTGAAAGTAACACATTTTTCTTTTCATCTCTTTTTAATGCTCCATTCTTGTATGCATTTATAAAATCTATAATAATTCTACTCATTTTCATAGAATATACATCTTTTATTTTTTGTTTTTCATTTACTTCTAATCTCTTAAACTCTATAGTTTCTTTGTCAAAAATTTCTTTTTGTTTTTGTATTGTCTCTAAAATTTTGTTTTCTACTAAATTTTCATTATCCATTATACAAAATTGTACTTCAAATTCTCTTGGGATAACATTTACTCTACTACCGCCTATCAATTTTACGATTTGAATGTTAGGAATTTCTTTTAATACTTCCATTGCTAATTTTATTGGATTTCCTCTTCGCTCATCACCTATATTTCCTCCTGAATGTCCTCCTAAAAAGTTTCCATAATATAATCTATAAAATTCTTTATTAAAGTCCACACTTTCTTTATTAGCTTCTAATCTTCCTATCCATTCATTACAATTAGCTGAACTAATTAATATTTTTCCTTCTTTTCCATTATCAAGAGAAATGATTTTTCTTGCTTTAATATTGCTTTCATTAATTTTAATGGCACCTATCATAGTGGTTTCTTCTTGTACTGTAAAAATACATTCTAAATTCGGAATGGATATATCACTATCTAAAATGGCTAGCATATATGCAACTCCAATTCCATTATCTGCTCCTAAAGTTGTGCCATTTGCTGTTATGTCATCTCCTTCTTTGTATAACACGATTGGGTCTTTAGAAAAGTCATGTTGTATTCCTATATCTTTTTCACATATCATATCTGTATGTGCTTGAAATGCTAATGTTTCTTCATTTTCTCTTCCTGTTGTTGCTGGTTTATAGATAATAATATTTTCATATTCATCTTTTACATAATTTAAATTTCTTTCTTTTGCAAAATTTTCTAAATATTCACGAATTTCCTTTTCTTCTCCTGATCTTCTTGGAATTTTATTAATTTCAGCAAAATATTCAATTACTTTTTTTGAATCTAAATTTTGATAATCTTCTAATTTTAATAATTCCATCCTTCTTTTCCTTTCTTTTATTCTCTTTCCAAATATCTTTGTAAAAATTGTTTGGTTCTTTCTTCTTTTGGGTTTTCAATTACTTCTTTTGGTGTCCCCATTTCAATAATAGAACCTTTATCCATAAAGATAATTCTGTCTGCTACTTGACTTGCAAATTGAATTTCGTGTGTCACAATTACCATTGTCTTTTTTTCCTCTGCTAGTTTTTTGATAACTTTTAATACTTCTCCAATTAATTCTGGATCTAAAGCGCTTGTTGGTTCATCCATAAATAGGATTTCTGGTTCAATTGCTAAAGCTCTTGCAATAGATACCCTTTGTTGCTGTCCTCCTGATAAATCACATGGATATGCACCTTTTTTATCTTGTATTCCCATTTTATCTAATAATTTTATTGCTTTTTCTTCTGCCTCTTTTTTATCCATTTTCAAAACAGTAATCATCGCTTCTGTTACATTTTCTAAGATAGATTTGTGTGGAAACAAATTAAAATTTTGAAATACCATACCACATTTTAAATTCATCTTTTTTAATGTTTCTTTATCATTGTAGATTGGCTTTCCATTTTTATATTCTTTTATCATTTCATCTTCATCTATTTTTATATTTCCACCATCAATTTTTTCTAATTGATTCATACATCTTAAAACTGTTGATTTTCCAGAACCAGATGAACCAATAATTGCTAAAACTTCTCCTTCATTAACCGTAAAAGATATATTTTTAACAGCCATATTGTCTTTATATTTTTTTACTAAATTCTCTACTTTTACAATCTCTTTCATTTTGACCTTCTTCCTTCCTACTTCCTTTTCATTCCTATTTGCAATATAATTTTTAGTCTCATCTTACCAATTACTCTAGGTTATTGTATAGTAATCTAATTTCTTCTCAGCTTTGTGGAAAGCAAATGTGATAACAGCACATAACACTAGATAAATAACGCCTGCTACACAAAGTGGAACAATTGAAAATTGAAAACTTGCTTGTTTTTGCGCTAATGCAAAAATTTCTGTTATACCTATAATTTGTGCTAATGAAGTTGTTTTGATTAAAGAGATTACTTCATTTGACAAAGCTGGTAAAATTCTTTTTATGATTTGTGGTAATGATATTCTAAAAAAGGTTTGTGTTTTTGTCATTCCTAATGTAAATGCTGCTTCTTTTTGTCCTTTTGGAACACTTAACATTCCACTTACAAAAGCAATGATGACTGCCACAAATCTATCATAAGAAATATGAAATAGATAATATGGTGCAAAATATACAAAGATAATTTGTAACATCATCGGTGTTCCTCTGATAATTAATATATAAATTTTTGTTATCCATGCAATGATTTTACATTTTGAATTTTTCGCTATAGCTACTACAATTCCTGCTGGAATTCCAATAACTAATGTCAATATAAAAATTGATAATGTTGTTCCTAATCCTTCTAATAAAATTTTTGTTAGATTGAGTATATTTGACATATCCATTTTTTCTTCTCTCCTATTCTGTAATTATAATCTTTCAGAAAATGTCCAAAAAGAAACGTCCCTAATTGTCCCTTTATATCGTTATATCTTCTCCAAACCATTTTTCTGATATTTCTTTTACTTTTCCTTCTGCTTTTAATTCTGCAATTGCATTTTGTATTTTATCTTTTAATTCTGTATTTCCTTTTTTAAACGCAATTACCATTCCTGTTTCTCCTGTTGATATTCCTGTAGATTCAAATGTTTTAAAATTTTTATTTTGTGATTTCATAATATATGTCCCTGTAATTTTACTCATATATACTGCATCAATATTTCCTGTTTCTAAATCCATTAATGCGGTTAAATAGTCTGTATATCCAACAATTTCTTCTATTTCTTTTCCAAATTCTGAATCATTTAATCTTCTTTCTTGTGTTGAACCACTTTGTATACCTATTTTCTTACCTTTTAAATCCTCTTGAGAAGTATATTCTGAATCATTTTTTACAAAGAATATAGATTCATCTTTTATATACATATCACTTAATGTCATAGCTTCATTTCTTTCTTCTGTGTATCCAAATCCATTCCATATACAATCAATATTTCCTGAGTCCAATTCTTGTTCTTTTGCTGCCCAAGATATGGTCTGTACTTCTAATTTCATTCCTAATTTGTTACATACTTCTGTTGCCAAATCAATATCAAATCCAACTAATTCATTATTTTCATTTCGAAATCCCATTGGTGGAAAACTATCATCCATTCCTAAAACTAATGTGTTTTCTCTATCTTCTCCTCCTTGTATACTAAAAACAATTACTCCTATTAATGCAATTATGACAATTGCTGAAATCACTCCTATTAAAATTTTATTTTTCATTTTTCTTCCTCCTTAAATTTTCTTTTAAATTTTAATTATCTTTTACATCTTGTTTTATATATGCGTTCTTTCACATATCTCAAAATGCTTTTTAAGAGATTTTATTATCCTTCTGTCTTGTATATCTAAAAATTTGGCGCCTATGTTTAGATATACAAAAAGACCTTAAAAGTACTTTTGTACCTTTAAGGTCTCCTTCTAGAAAACTAAAGGCACAAGCATCTAAAGCTTGTGCCAATCAATTTCAGACACAAGCTATATTTTATGATGATGTTTGTTACCATTTAGTTTGTATATATTTCTCATAAAATTCTCTCCCTTAAATTTATTGATTTAAATTCTATCATGTTTTTCTATATTTTGTCAATACTTTTCTATTATTTTTTTCATTTTGTTGCAATTAATGTGTTACTACTCAGCCCTAAAAACATCAAAAGGTAGCCCAAGTTAGTTAAATAACTATACTAAGGTTACCTTTTTCTATATTAACAAGTTCTTGGAAATA
>CAJFRV010000017.1 GCA_904419495.1 uncultured Clostridia bacterium
CCAACCAACTTTGAGTTACATATCTATCCTAAAATAGCTAAAATCTAATATTTTACAGTCAATAGCTAAGATTGTAATCCCTGTCTTTAGCTATTGACAACATTGTGGTACTCATTCTTCTGTTCCAATGTCATTTAAGATAGCTTTTGCATTTTGGTCTGGCATTCCAAATCTTTGTGACAAATATCTAAGTGAAGCTGCCAATTCACCATCTGGTCCACCATATTGTGATATGATTACTTTTGCAAGTCTTGGGTCTGTGCATTTAATATTTATTGGATATTGTAACATCTTATTATATGTCCACATTAGTAATTCCCCCTTTCCCATGGCCATGGTTCTTCAAGCCATCTCCATTTATTGCAAGGATAATTGATTGTTAATGGACCATATACTTTTTGGTATTTATCCTTTAATTCTTTTACTTCTTTACAATATTTTCTGTGCAAGCAAAGTGCTTTTTGATCATTTGGATGTGTATCTAAATATAACGCTAATTCTGTTATAGCAAATTCATAGCATCTAATTTGCTCAGCCATTTCTCTTCTTTCATCACAATCTACAGTTCTTTCTACATCTTGCATTTGATTACAATACATCATTTCATTGTCTTCTTGACATCCACAATTTCTATTTTGATTTATTGACATTTGTTGCACCCCTTTCCTATTGTATTGGTCATTTCAATATATTTAATTTCTTCCATTGATTGACCCGGTGAATATGGACTTACTAATTCTGGAAAAATAGTTCCCATTTTTAGTCCTACACATGGTTTAAAAGTTCTATCCATATATTGAATAGGAACATAACTTTGTGCTAACATTGGATTTTCTGGAAAAACACTTAGCTCTTCATCAAATCCACAATCACAACTATTAGAGTTTTCTTCGTAAGATACAACATTATTACATTTTGTTTCCATTATTTCATTTTGTAATTCACATGAATTGTTTGAATAGTTGTTGTTCATACAATAGCATTTTCTTCTACTAAACATTTTAAAATTCCTCCTTTTGTACATTATATGTATAGTAACAAAAAAGGTTTACTTTTTTATTTATTTTATGATATAGTACTTCTAAAAGGAGGAATCAAATTATGGATATAAATATATTAATTAAAACTGCAAAAAGGGCTAGAGAAAATTCTTACTCTCCATATTCAAATTACAAGGTAGGCTGTGCTTTACTTACTAAAAGCGGGAAGATTTTTTCAGGCTGTAATATTGAAAATGATGGTATTATGTCTATTTGTGCTGAAAGAGTTGCTTTTACAAAAGCAATTTCTGAAGGTGAAAAAGATTTTGAATGTATTTTAGTTTTAGGTGGAAAAGAAGAATTACAATATACTTCTCCTTGCGGATATTGCAGGCAATTCATGTCTGAATTCTGTGATAAAAGTTTTGAAATTTATATGTATTATGATAATGATAAAATCGATAAAAAAACTTTAGAAGAATTATTGCCAAATAATTTTAATTTATAATTTTATATTTTAAAATTCAATTATTTAGATAAAATATCAATCTTTAAAAATATCTAATAAGTAATCAAATAAAAGTGGATTTTTTCCATACAATAAAAAAAGAGGAAAATCCTCTTTTTTTATACAGAATATTTTTATATTTTTGCATATACTCCTATAATTTTGCTATCTGAAGCGTTTGGTAATGTTTTTGGTCCACCTGATATAACAATTCTATCTCCGCTCTCTAATATACCTTTTTGTTTAAGTTTTTCAATTCCTAACTCAACAACTTTATCAATATTTTCTTGCTTTTCAACATAAATAGGTGTTACATTCCATACAATAGCCAATTGATTAAATGTTCTTCTATTATCTGTAATAGCTAATATTGGACATCCTGCTCCTAATCCTGCTAACTTTCTTGCAGAATCTCCTGAGTTTGTATAACAAACGATAGCATCTGCTTCCATATTCATTGCAGTTACACATGTTGAGTATGCAATTTTTGTTTCAAAATCTGATAAATCAATATTATCATTGTTTCTAAATCTTTTCCAGTAATCTATTTCATTTTCTACTCTATTTGCAATTTTTACCATTGTTTTTACACATTCTACAGGATATTTACCCATAGCACATTCTCCTGATAACATAATTGCACTTGTTCTATCATATATTGCATTTGCAACGTCACTTGCTTCTGCTCTTGTTGGTAATGGATTATATGTCATAGACTCTAACATTTGAGTAGCTGTAATAGCTGGTTTGTTTGCTCTATTTGATAATTTTATAAATTTCTTTTGCATAACAGGTGGTTCTGTAAAGTCTGTTTCTGTTGCCATATCACCACGAGCGATCATTTGAACATCAGCATTCTCTACGATTTCCTCCATGTTTTCTAAACCTTCTACATTTTCTACTTTAGTAACTATTTTTATGTCTTTTCCACCATTTTCGTCTAATACTTTTCTAACTTGATCAATATCATCTTTATTTCTAGTGAAAGACATAGCAACATAATCATAATCATGTTCACAAGCTGTTTTTAAATCATTAATATCTTTTTCTTTTAAAGCTGGTAAACGTACTGCTGTTCCCGGTAAATTAATTGTTTTTCTACTTCCTAATCCATTACCATGTACAACTGTACATACAATATCTTTATCTACAATTTCATCTACTACTAATTCAATTGCTCCATCATCTATTAATACTTTAGCACCCGGTTTTACGTCTTTATATAATTCTTTATATGAAACAGATACTTTATCTTTATCTCCAACAATATCTTCATTAACTAATGTGAATTTTTGTCCGTCTTCTAGTTTGATTTTTTCATTTTTTCCTGTAACAAGCATTCCTGTTCTAATTTCTGGTCCTTGCATATCTAATAATAAAGCTACAGGTACGTCCATCTCTTTTCTTAATCTGATTACTTCCTCTGTTTTTTCAGATTGTTCGTCCCAGCTTCCATGAGAATAATTAATTCTTGTAACATTTAGTCCCGCTTCGATTAATTCTTTTAATTTGTATTCACTTGCTGGTCCTATTGTTCCTACGATTTTTGTTTTTCTTAAAACTTCTTTCATTTCTTATTCCTCCCTTATCATCTTAAAAACCATTTTGTATTATATCATAGCTTTATAGTATTTTTCAATGTTTTTAGATATTTTTTACAAAAAAACTATAAAATATGCAAATATATCATATTTTAGTTAATAAAGTTATACATTTTACTTGCATTAGTTTTTATATAATTTCTATTTAATAAACTAGTATTAAGCTAAATTAAACTAATTTAATTAAATTATTCTATATTTATTTTGCATAAAAAATAGACAAAGGCGAGGATAATCCTCGCCCCTGCCCGGAACCATTATTCCTGATACGTCTCGATATAATTCTCAAAACGCACTTTCGTTGTAAGCAAATCTTCCCGCGCTGCCAGCAGGACATTTAATTGCCTGCGTGCTTTCGGGATAATTAAATTAATTTCATTCGGTGCACACGAACATAACTGATGGCTTAGTTTCTCCACATACTCGAACTGGCGTACATGGAACTTGTGAAACACATATGCATCAGCTTCCTCTAAGGAAGGCTCTTTTGCATCCGGAACGGTAACCTCTTCTCCCTTTTCTCTTAACAGATAAGCCATATCATCAATGGCTGTCTCCACTCGAGATAACTCATTTGTTACTCTCTTTAAATAGAGCCTAGGGTTTTCAAGAGGCCAGTCTACCTGTGTTTTCTGCAATGGGCTGCCATACAGCTGATCATCGAGTTCAAAGTTATGCCCCGCGCATTTCCGTGCTACATGATAAATTCTGAATTCTGCCATAATAGGTTCCTCCTTTTAAAGAAAAAAAATTTTTAATGTACACTTTAATTATACAACTTTACATAAAAAAAGTCAAATTTAGTTTTTCTTTCTTAACTTTACACATTCTTCCAAGCTTTCAATTTAGTTTTATGATCGCATGCAATATTTTTTCATTTTCACTTTTTATAACTATAATATTCTCTCCATTTTCTTTTGCATATTTACATTTTACAGTGTCTCCTAATTTTATTTGATTTTTATATTGTATTCTTATATGATTAAAAGGTCTTTTACTATATTCCTCCTCTGGTAAAGCTTCATAAGCCAAATATAAATAATATAAATTATGCATATGACCAATTACATCAATATCTCTTCTTCTGGTTGTGTAAAGCATCTCACTTAAATATTCTTTTGGTTCTCTTATTTTTTCAATTTTCCTATCTTTAAAAACCGCTTTTTCCGTTTCTGATTTGTATCTATCTGCCATTTCCTGCTCTACTCTTGCTATCTTTTCTGTTTGACTATCTACTAATAACCATTTTGAAGTAGCAATTGCACACAAATTCTTCTTTTCATCATACACTTCAAAATCACGGTATGCATAAAACTTCTCAATTCCTCTAGACCATGTATGAATTTCAAGAATTTGTCCATATGTTGGTCTTTTTAGCACCTCTAATTCCCAATCTAATAATAACCAGTTTAAATGTGTCTCTTTAGTTGTATTAATACCAATTCCAACACTATCAGAATGATATGCTGCAATATCTTCTAAATATTCCAAAATAGCAATATTACTGACTTCATTTTTTGACCATACATCTTTTAATCCTATTTTAAATGTTTCTTTGTATATCATGTTTTCCTCCTTGATGACTTTTTTCTCCGTCCCCAACTAATATCCCGGTTTTTCTAATAATTTAAACATATTCTTTTTGTATTCTTCTACACCCGGTTGATTAAATGGATTTACTCCTAATATATTTCCAGACATAGCGCAAGCTTTTTCAAAGAAATAAATTAATTCTCCAATATTTTCTTCATCTAATTTTTCTAGTTCTATGACAATGTTTGGAACATCTCCTGATACATGTGCTTTTATCGTTCCTTCCATTGCTTTTTTATTGACATAGTCTAATCCTTTTCCTGCTAAATAATTTAAGCCATCTAAATTGTCATCATCTGGATGAATCGTTATATCTGAGTTTGGTGTTTTTATACTAATAACTGTTTCAAACAAATTTCTTCTTCCTTCTTGAATATATTGCCCCATAGAATGTAAATCTGTTGTAAAATCAACCCCTGCTGGGAAGATTCCCATTTGTTCTTTTCCTTCACTTTCTCCAAATAATTGCTTCCACCATTCTGTAAAATAGTGCATCTTAGGTTCATAATTTACTAAAATTTCTGTATTTTTATATAGCTTATATAAAATATTTCTTACTACTGCATATTTATAACATTCATTATATTTTACATTAGGATCATCGTATCTATCTTGTGCCGTTTTTGCTCCCATCATTAATTTGTCAATATCTATCCCTGCTACTGCAATTGGTAATAATCCAACAGCCGTTAGTACAGAATATCTACCACCGACATTATCAGGAACAACAAATTGTTCATATCCTTCATTTTGTGCAAGTGTCTTTAATGCTCCTTTTGCTTTATCTGTTGTTGCATAAATTCTACTTCTTGCTTCATCTATTCCATATTTATTTTCTAAGATTTCTCTAAAAATTCTGAATGCAATAGCTGGTTCTGTAGTTGTTCCAGATTTTGAAATAACATTAACAGAGAAATCTTTATCACCTATATATTCAATTAATTCATTAATATAATTTGGACTTAAGTTATTTCCAACATATAATATTTGAGGATATTTTCTTTGTTTATTTGGTAACATATTATAAAATGAGCTAGTTAATGCTTCAATAACCGCTCTTGCTCCTAAATATGAGCCACCAATTCCAATTACAACTAATATATCAGATTCTTTTTTTATTTTTTTTGCTGCTTTTTTTATTCTTGCGAATTCTTCTTTATCATAATTGGTTGGTAATTCTAACCATCCAACAAAATCTTTTTCATCATTTGCTCTTCTATGCAAATCTTTATGTATATTTTCTACTTGTTCCTTGTATGTTAAAATTGTTTTTTGTGTAATTCCTGAATGCTTTAAGTTTAAACTGATATTTGCCATATAATTACCTCTTTTCTTCTAAAATTTTCTACGGTCATTATATATATATATGTAAAAAAATTCAAGCATTTGCTTGAATTTTCATTGGAGACATGACAAATTGTTTCAAATCACTTCATAATCTCATCCATAACTTTTGCTAAGTATTTCATACTTGTTAGACATTGTTCTAATGTGTTTCCTGTTGCTCCTACTTCTATGATATTTGCATATTTTCCTGTGTGTTGGTTATATCTAGATGTTGTTAGCATAATTGGCTTAAATAATCCCGGGTATAGTTCTTCTGCTTTTTCTTGTATTTTAATCGCAAATTTTAAGTTTTGATTCCAATTAGGATGCCATAATCCTCCTGCATTTGTTCCAATAACAAACATGATTTGTGCTGCTTCTTCATCTCCAATTTTAACTGTTGGGGCATAATCACTTCTGCTTCCTATTGCATCTCTATGTAAATCTATAATGATATCTGATGGATTGGTTTGTAATAAACTCTCTACTGTTTTTAAAGAACTTGTATAAGAACCATTATATGATGGATAATCATGATAACTTGTATCATGAATAACATTATATCCATATTGTTGTAATTGCGTAGTAAGTTCTGTTCCAACTCTTGTTACAGTGAAATTCAAATCTGTTGTTCTATAATTTCCTGTTGGTGTATAAGGATAGGCTTCACTTGAAGTATAACTTTCACAACTATGTGTATGAAATATCATAATATTTTTGTTTTCAATTGTAATATCCGGTGTTAACATTTCTTCAGTTAATTGATAATCTGTTTGATTTTTTATTTTTACATTTCCATATTGTGTATTATAATTTTCTGCTATTGGATTGTTTGTAACTACTTCTGTTGTAATTCCCGTTTCTGCTAATTCTATATTTTGTTCTTCTTCTGTGTTTTCTGTTTCAACATCTTCTGATATTTCTTTCATATTTTGAATTTCGTCTATTGAACTGATTTGTGTTTCTAACATTGATTTTAATATATCATTTTCGCTCAATTTTTCTTTTTCCTTTTCATCATTACGATTAATAGATGCTACAACAGGAAGTGTAGCATCTAAACAAGATAATAAACTATGACTAGATAATTGATTTGTTACATTTTCTACTTTTTGTGTAACCTCTTGTGTATTTTTCTTTGCCCCAGAAAAATAATTGGTAATACTAAATATTAATAAAATAAGTACAAATATACATATAATATATTTTACGATATCCTTTAACCTTAATACTGCAACATTAAACATATACCTTTTCTCCTTTGTCCAAATTCCTATATATATGTATATGCAAAAGTTTCAAAAATATTATTAAAATTTAACTATTTAAAAAATATATAGAAATATTTAAGTATGTTGCAAAAAATAGCCATAAGATATATGGAATTAGCAAGATTCCAGATATTTTGTTTTGTTTATAAAATTGACAAATCATACAAATAACTAATACATCTAAAATGATAATCCATAAGACAGATAATAATCTAAGTTGAAATACAAAAAATATAAATGTCCATAAATAGTTAAATAGTAATTGTCCATAATATAATTGTTTTGTTTCTTTTGGTACTTCACCTTTTTCCTTTAAAAGCATATAGGATATTCCTATTAATAAATAGATAATTGTCCAAACAATTGGAAAAACAATTCCGGGTGGAGATAATGTTGGTTTCATTAAGTCATTATAATTCATAGAGCCTGAAGTAATAATACCAACAATTCCTCCAATGATTAATGGTAATACTGTATGAAATATTTTTTTTGCCTTTTGATTCCTGTTTATATAAAATCCCTCCCTTCTTAATAAAAGGTATTTTCAAAAAGCAAATTTTATGATATACTATTAGGTAAATTTTGTAACTAATAATCTTTGTATGGTAGAAAAGAATGGAGGACTTCTATGTTTGAATTACGGAGATTAGAAAAAACAGTAAACAAGTATCTTTATTTTTTTGAAAACGAACAAGAAGAGTTTAGAAATAACATTGATTTGTATATCGATGATTTAAAAGAACTCATTAACTATACAGATTTATATATATCATCTACTCAGGAAGAGTTAGATGCTTTATATAAAACCAATATCGACTTATATATTCTTACCCCTACAATTGTTTTAAAACCTTTGGTGTTTATTATTATGAAAATCTTAGAAAAAATGATAAACAAAAAAAGTAAGAACATATTAATCGTAAAGAAATGCCAACGGTCTTTTAAAAACTTCTTGGAACGTTTGGAAAGAATGAAATACTTGTGCGATTTATGATATTTAAATCGCTCTTATAAAGGATAAGGACCCTCAGAGCTTGCGCTCTTTGGGTCCCTTTCCTTTTAGAAAAAAAGAAAATTTTCTAACAGGCTTTTAAATGCTGTTATTTCATTCATTAGCTCATCTGGTACGCATTTTACATTTACATTTCTGTCATCATAAACCTCATACATAATGAAAGAATACAATATTGCCAATGCTATATTCAGTTTCCTCATCGAATCCATTTTCAGATTTGGCATAAGTATCCAACTACTTATTGGAACGCAATTCATTTCCATTTTTACAAAATCCAATCCTTGTAGCACTTCCACAAAGTTTACGAATGGTTCATACCCTTCTCTTTCGTCATCTGGTAATTTTTTAAGAAAAGTGTCTAGATTTTTTTCCAGCCGTTCCTTTTCTCTTTTAATGTTCTTGAGCATTTTCTTTCTTTTTTTCTTCATTCTTCTTTGAGCTCCTTTCATTTATAATATGACTCTTTTCTGCCTAAGCTTATGCTTTTGACTATATTATTATAGCATAAATTTACATAATGAGCAATAGAGTGAATTTCATATATCATCACTCTATTCCTCTTTCACCAACACATTCTCATTTCCAATAATCCATCTAAAAATATCTAAAATATCTTCTGTTACATACATCTGCCCACAACTCTTGTTTTCATTATCTACTTGGACAAAAACAGGCATATTGTTTTTATCTCCGGTGAAATACTTTATAGCACCTCTTAATTTCTTTTTCTCCTCTTCGTCAGCATTCGTAATATTTAATACCAAAATCTTATGTTTTTGTTCTCCAAAATCCTTGATATCATTTGCTACAATCTTTGTCGCATCATCTTCTCTTATGCTTAATCTTCCTTCTACTAATACAATATTCTCTTCTGTTAAACTTGAACCCGCCTTCATATAAGCGTTTTCGAATACAATAATCTCTGCTTGACCATATAAATCTTCGATTGTAACAAATGCCATAATCTTGTTATTCTTCGTATATTTCTTTTTGATAGAAGTAATAATTCCTGCATATTTGACATGGTCTCCATCAGAAAATTTTGGCTTTTCTAAATTGATTTCTCCACCATCATATTGCATTGATGAATTTTGCTCATCGATTTCTTTCATTTGCATTGTGTTAATATTGGTTTGTCTTTCAATTTGATTTCTTATTTTTTCCAATGGATGTCCTGATATATAAATACCTAACATTTCTTTTTCTGTTGATAGTAAGTCTCTTTCTGACATTTCTTCATGTTCTTCAAATACATATTTCTTTTCATTTAATTCTTGTTTATCCTCTTCTGAACCTAAATCAAACATAGAAACCTGTCCTGAAAATCCTTTTTTCTTACTACTTTGAATGGTATCTACAATATTTTCAAAGGAAGCAAGCAAAGTACTTCTGGTTTGTTCAAAATTGTCAAATACACCTGCTTTTATCAAACTTTCAATACATTTTTTATTAACAGCATCATCTGCAATTCTTTCACAAAAATCTGTAAAGCCTTTGTAATCCCCATGCTCATTTCTTTCCTTAACAATATTGTCAACTGGTACAGTTCCCACATTTTTGATACTTCCTAAACCAAATCGAATTTTTCCATCTTCAACTGTAAATTTGGTACTACTTTTATTAATTTCTGGTTTTAAGATTTCAATTCCTAAATTTTTACATTCATCAATATATTGTGGAATTTTATCTAAATTTCCCAAGAAGCTATTTAAAGTTGCTGCCATAAATTCTGCTGGATAATATGCCTTTAGATATGCTGTTCTATATGCGACAACTGCATAACAAGCGGCATGAGATTTGTTAAATGCATATTTTGCGAATTCTGCCATTTCATCAAAAATTTTATTGGCTGATTCTGCGTCAATTCCATTTCTAACACATCCCGGAACAATTACATTTCCATTTTCATCTACTTGTCCATTAATAAAGATTTCTCTTTCTTTTGCCATCACATCTAGCTTTTTCTTTCCCATGGCTCTTCTTACCAAGTCAGCTCTTCCTAAAGAATAACCTGCTAAGTCACGAACAATCTGCATAACTTGTTCTTGATATACCATACAACCATAGGTTACATTTAAAATCGGCTCTAATCTTGGATGAGTATATTCATTATGTCCCGGATGTTGTTTTCCTTTAATATATCTTGGAATTTGATCCATTGGTCCCGGTCTATATAAGGAAACACCAGCAATCAAATCTTCAAGACAGTCAGGTTTTAATTCCTTCATAAAATTTGTCATTCCCTGAGACTCAAATTGAAAAATTCCACAAGATTTTCCTTCTTGCCATAATTTATATACTTTCGGATCTGCCATATCTTTGTCAAATTCTACATCAATTCCTCTATTTTTCTTTACCAAGTCAATGGTATCTTGAATAACTGTTAAAGTTCTTAATCCTAGAAAGTCCATTTTTAATAATCCTAGTTCTTCCAATGTTGTCATGATATATTGCGTAGAAATTTGATTATCTCTTACATATAATGGAACATAGGTGTCTACTGGGTCTTTTGTAATAACAATTCCACAAGCATGAGTCGATGCCTGTCTTGGCATTCCTTCTAATCCCATAGCAATATCTAATAGATTTTTCACTTGTGGGTCATTTTCATATTTTTCTCGTAATTCTATATTTTGCTCTAAGGCTTTTTTTATGGTGATATGCAATTCATTTGGTATCATTTTTGCTAATGTATCTGCTTCTGCATAAGGAACATCTAATACTCTTGCTACATCTCGAATAACCATTCTTGCAGACATGGTTCCAAAGGTGATAATCTGTGAAACATGATCATGTCCATATTTTCTAGACACATAATCAATAACATCTTGTCTATGTTCATAGCAAAAATCTACATCAAAATCAGGCATACTGATTCTTTCTGGGTTTAAAAATCTCTCAAATAGCAAACCATATTTCATAGGGTCAATATCTGTAATTTCAATCGCATAAGCAATAATAGAACCTGCTCCTGATCCTCTTCCGGGTCCTACAGGAATATTATGCGTTTTTGCATAATGAATAAAGTCCCAAACAATTAGGAAATAATCTACATATCCCATTTTTTTGATAACCCCAATTTCATATTCTGCTCTCTCTAAGATTTCCTTACTTGGATTTTCTCCATATCTCTTTTTAATACCATCATCACAAAGTTTTTTAAAATAATCATAATGTGTCGGATATTCTGGCGGTACATCATAGTTGGGTAATATGGTATGTCCAAATTCAAATTCAACATTACATTTATCTGCAATTTTCACCGTATTTTCTATGGCATCTGGAAATGCACTAAAATATTCTGACATTTCTTCTGGAGATTTGACATACAATTCATCTGTATCAAATCGCATTCTATCAGGGTCACTCATTCGTTTTCCTGTTTGAATACATAATAGAACTTCATGATTATAGGCATCTTCTCTTTTTAAATAATGGGCATCATTTGTAGCAACTAGTGGAATATCTAATTTTCTTGCTAGTTTTACTAATTTTTGGTTAGCCAATACTTGTTCCTTAATTCCATTATTTTGGATTTCTATATAATAATCTTCACCAAAAACTCTTTTATGCCATAAAGCAACTTCTTCTGCTTTTTCTTCTTGCCCATTTAATAAAGCTTGGTTAACGGCTCCTGCTAAACAAGCACTTAAACAAATCAATCCTTCATGATATTTTTCTAACACCTCTAAATCAATACGAGGTTTGTAATAATAGCCATCTACAAATCCAATAGAAACCAATTTACTTAAATTTTTATATCCTTGATTATTCTTTGCTAATAAAATCAAATGATAATAATGGTTATCAATATTTGGCTCTTTATCAAATCTGCTTCTAGGTGCTACATACACTTCACAACCAATAATAGGTTTGATTCCTTCTTTTTTACATGCTTTATAAAAGTCAATAGCACCATACATAACTCCATGATCTGTTAATGCCATTGCCTTCATTCCTAATTCTTTAGCTCTTACTGGTAAGTCTTTGATTCTATTTGCTCCATCTAATAAACTAAATTCACTATGTATATGTAAATGCACAAAATCTGACATACTTCTTCCTCTTTTCGTATTACTTTTTCTATTTTGCATTATATCATAATTTTTATAAATGTCCAATTGGGGACGTTTCTTTTTGGGACATTTTATATTGTTATTCATATTAATACGTGTAATAACTTATATCATTAGTAAAAAGAGGACAAAAGAATCAAATCAAAAAATAAAATATATCATAAATATAGGAAAAGAGGTTCTGTTTTCCTAGCAGAACCTCTCCCCTTGTATGATTTTATTAATCGTCATCACTTGCCGAAAGCAAGCGTATAAATAGATTTACTATGTCTAGATATAATGCCACTACACTGTCAACTGCATTATCTAATGTCCGTGGTTTTGTCTGTGCCTCTGCCCAGTCATATCCTATATAACCGCAGAAAATTAAAGCAACAATCCAGTCCCAAATAGATGGTGTAGAAAATCCGATTAGTAAAAAGATTATTTCACAGATAACTACTCCTGTCAAGCAGACAAACAATACTCTTCCCATTGAAAAGAAAATTTGTGGGAATATACTTCCCAGTAAAATCATTAAGAGTGTTATCGCCACAGTTGTTACCAACGCATTCATAATAGATATCTGATCATAATCTACTAGCGCTATACTCAATACAACACCGATAGGTATTACTACCATATTGTAGCCAATAAAGCTAACCAATGCATTACTACTTTCACTCAGGTAAATTCCTGCTATGGCTACCACGAAATACCCTATTATGATAGCCACTGGGTTCCACTGCATAAAAATTTCTGTACAGCAAACACACATTATAATGTTGATTAAGACCCCCCACAATAGAATCAGTCCAATTACAATATTATAAGTCCGCACGGATAATTCATTGCTCTGCCGTCCTCTCATCTTTACTTCTAAATCATACATGTTACTTTCCTCCTAAAATTTTATAATATATGTAAACTAACAAAAAATGTTAGAATAAAAAAGGAACTCTATATAAAATGACTTTTGTCATTCTTTTTAATTATACAATAAATTAGAAAAACTACAAATTATATATCTAAAACATGAACAAGATAGAAAATATATTATTTACTATCTTGTTCTATTTTCCTTCCTACAACTGCAAATCTACCATCTTCTACATAATATGAACAAGTCGATAAAGTGATTAATTGATCTCCATAACTTGCTGTTGCATCAATAGGATATAATGAAGCATTTTTTGCATTTTTTACAAACTCATTATATTCTTCTTCTGATTCATTATTAATGAAATAATAATAACGAAATACATTTTTTTCTGATTTATAATACACTCTTGATTTAAAAACAGAAATAATCTCATATTCTGTATCTTCCTCTGCTGTTGTAAAACGAATCACAGGATGTTCTTGATAAAAGCTTTTCTTTTCATATTTTAGCAATTCTTGAAACATCATTCCATTTCCTAAATTATGCCCATAGATTAATAAATTATTACTTGGTATGTTCCAGTTATAATTTGCCTCTAAAAAGATTGATCCGTTTTTACTCTTTTCGTTTTTATAATTATGTGTCATATAATAATTATTATCTGCTCCTTGTAATACGGGATAATTAATATTTGTATTTTCAATTTCTAACCAACCGACAATATCTGTATTTTGTCCTTGTAACTGTTTTACCTGCAACATTCTCTCTGTTTCCTTTTTTTGTTCCTCTGTATTTTTTCCTATTACTGTTTCTTCATTTTCTTCTATTACCCTTTCCTCGTCTTCTAAAGTATTTTTCGCAACTTCTTTTTCATATATGTCTATTGCATTTAATAATTTACTTTGTTCTTTTGCTTCTTGTTTTAAGGAAAAAAAGTTTATGATATAGATAAGCGATAAAATTATTAATGCAGTTAAAAGTAAATAAATAATAATAGATATTCTTTTTCTTTTCGCTTTTGTTTTCTCTTCCATAATGACTCCTTGATATTAGTTAAGGATAGACATTTTGCCTACCCTTCTCTATTTTTCTTTTTCATAGAAATCATGACAGTTGATGATAATACAATTACTAGTATAGCTAATCCTAAATAATTTTCTACACCAGTTTTTGGTGTTTCATCTTTTTCCTCAGTCTCTGGTTTTGTTTCTGGTACAGTTGTTTCTACTGTAGAAATTTTTGCATAAATTGTTGCGTCTGCATTTAATGGATTATTAAAATTAAATTCTGTTGTATAATTAGCATCTGTATAATATCCATCTATTTGTTCATTATCTTCTAAAACAATATGTGATTTTACTAAATCAGCTGTAATCATTGTTCCTTCATTTGCTGTAAATCGAATCTCTTTATCCTTAGCCATGACAGTTACAATTACTTTTTGTTCATCTGCATTACCAGTTACTTTATCTGGTACAGCTGTTTCTGCAATTACATTATTATACTTATCTGTTAGAACAACTTTATCCTCTGTCAAAACAATTTTGTTAGTTGTATTTGGTGTATTCGTAACTGTAAACTCTGTTAAACTATCATTTTCAGCAATTTTTACTACATTTTCTGTTGAATCTGATTTTAGAGTACCATTCATTGTTAATGTCGGATTATTTGTTGCCGCTGCTCCTTTGGCAATTTCAATACCATTATTTGCACCTGTTCCATTATATCCTAGATGTAAGTCTATAACTTCAACATTACCACCATTTGCAAGAACACCACCATATTTGAAGCCTGTTATAGAAACATTATTTAATATGACTGTTGCTCCATCATATGCTTGTACACCATATTTAGGTCCGTTTTGTAAATTAATATTTTTTAATGTTAATTTACCAGCAGAAAATTGTGCTGTAAACATAGTTTGATTTCCTGATGTTGATGTCCAATCGCTAGAACCTGTGATGGTATACCCATTACCATCAATCGTAAGTTCTTTTTGAATAACAATTGGTGCCTTTACCGTAATATTATTTTGTAAAGTAATGGTTTCTCCATCACCAACACTAGAAATGGCACTAAGTAAAGAACTTTCATCTGTAACAGGTGTTGCAGCCTTAGCAAAATTTGGTATAAAGAAACTAATTGCAAAAATTGCTATAAAAAATATAATGAATTTAATTGTTTTATTCATTTTTTCACCTCCACTAAAATCTATTTTTTCCTGTTTTTCATTTAATTATTTACAAAATTTCTAATTAAAATTTTCCAATTTTTTATTTAAAAATGTCCAATTGGGGACGTTTCTTTTTGGACATTTTTATATCAATTTATAAAAAAATTTATAAAATTAAAAGTAATAAATACATTTTTTAAATTTTTTTATAAATTAAGAGACGAGATATTTCTTTTTCATAAACAAAATCATCTCGTCTCCAAAATTTCATAAATGAATTAACTCTATTTTATATATTTTACATAGCCTGTTTTATCTGAGTCTGTTTGTGTATAATTTGTTGTTATATATTCTCCAATATTTGTGATTTCTTCTTTTATATAAATGGTTTCAGCAGAATTTAATAAATTTCCACAAGAAGTACTTGTGTTTAAATTTTCTGCAATTACTAATGAGTCTATTGTTACATTTTTTAGATATCGGCAATTATTAAAAGCTCCCGTTCCTATATTTTCCACATTTTTACCTACTACTATACTCTTTATACAAGAACTATTAAAAGCATTTATGTTTATTTGTTTTACATTATCTGTTATGGTAACACTTGAAAGTGAAAATGTATATCCAAATGCACTTTGATCTATTGTTTCTACCATTTCAGGAATAACAAAATCGCCTGCACGACCTCTTGGACACAATTTTAATATTTTTCCATCTGCTGAATACAAAATATTTTCCTCAATTTTATATCTAGAATTTGTATTATCTATGCTAATTTCATTCCAGTTACCACACTCTCCAAAACTAGTTATTCCCCAACAATCATTGTTATTTTTAAATGTTACACTTTTTAAATTACCGCAATGCCAAAAAGTATAACTCCCTATGCTTGTAACATTTTGTCCAATTACTAGACTTTGCATATTATTTACACTATTAAATGCATACGAATCTATTTTTTCTATATTATCAGAAATTTCTAAATCATATATATTATTACATTTTCTAAAAGCATTTTGCCCGATTCTTGTTACTTTTTTCCCTTTATATGTTTCTGGTATGATTAATACACCACTAATTTCTTTTTCCTTTAAAGCATTTCCATAGGTACTACTTCCGTCTCCAAGCATATAGCTAACAATTTGACTTTCACTTGTTGTTATATTTCCATATTGATCTAGTCCTGTGAAAACAAGTGTATCTTCATTATTAAAAATTATATAATACATAAATGTAATTGCCGTATCTTCTGTAATTTTCCCTGTTATCATTTCTTCATTTGGAATATACCCTGCTATTTCAGGTGCATTTTTTGTGTATTTATCTTTTAATATTACATACTGATATTCAGATAATATTTGATTTTTACTATCAACACATTGTACTGTTAAAATTTTTTCTCCATTTGTTACTTGAATATATTCTACATCTCCATTTGTATTAACCGTATAATATCTTTCACTTTGAATAAATTTTACTATGTACTCATCATTATCTCCATCTAATACATCTGTTATACCATTTCCTAAATCTTTATTTAATTCTTCTTGTAACTCACTTTTGACTATATTTCCATACTTATTTTTGTTCATAGCTTCTACTGTTGCAGTTTCTACAGCTTCTTTTTCACTATCAATTTCTGTACTTTCTTTTGCATTTCCTGCATTATTAATGATGCCATTCTCTCCTGTAATACTACTTATAGTTATTCCTGCTAAAATTAATAATATAATTATGGTTATTATCAAAACCAATATTGTTATGCCTTTTTCTGTTTTTACTATTTGCTTTTTTGTTATTACTACTTTATTTTGTTTTTTTCTTCTTGTTTTTCTTTTTTTATATTGTTCATCCTTTATTCCTCTTTCTTTTGTTTTCTATTTGTTACTATCAGTTAAATACTTTAAGAAATTATAAATTTACAAACATATAGAAATAAAGGCTTTTAAAATATTTTTTTGTAGATTCTGATTACATTTTTTATATTTATTTCTTACAAAACTTTCTCACTTTTGGTTGACTTTATTATATTTTATTGCTATTATGAAGATGAAAAAATTTTCTTAGAGTATTTAACTCTAAGAAAATTTTTTATACTTCTTTATATTTTTTACTATTCATGATATAGTATTAACATAAGATTTCTAGTTATACTTTTTTGATCATACTCTCACATATTTATTAATTTGTGTGAAATCATTAGAGTTAAGCCATGTTTCTATTATAAAATTTCTTTTATACCAGAAAAAAATTAAAATCTAGCTTATGGCTAGATTTTGATTTTTATTCAATTGGAATATATTTCTTTTCTGGCAATTCTTTTTTGTCCTCTTTTTTAGGAACTTCAATGGTTAATGTTCCATTTTTGAATTTTGCCTTAATTTCTTCTTCTTTTACATTTTCTCCTACATAAAAGCTTCTTGAACATTCTCCTACATATCTTTCTTTACGTACATATTTTCCTTTTTCTTTTTCGTCATCTACTTCTTTATTTACACTTGCATGTACTGTTAAATATCCATCTGATATCTCCATTTTAATGTCTTCTTTTTCATATCCCGGTAAATCGATATCAATTAAATATTTATCCTTCTTTTCTTTGATATCTGTTTTCATTACTTTACTTTCTGTTCCCTCAAAAAATGGATCTCTAAACATTTCATCAAATAAATCAAAATGATTTCTTCTTGGTATCATCATCATAATAATCAACTCCTTCATTAATTATATATTTATGTGTTGACACCTTTTTTCGGTAGCACATATTTAGATTAAAAGTACTTTTATCTTTTTTCATTTATTATTATATATCTATTTTTAGCAAAGTCAATAGTAGAGTGCTAAAATTCACAAAAATTTCATATTTCTCTTCTACATAGCCTATTTCTTAGGATTCCTTCTGTCCTTTTCAATTTTTAATCTATTTTATGTACAACATTTTACTTATTATTTTATAAATAAAAGACAAGAACTTTTCATTCCTGTCTTTGTATATATTAATAATTTTCAGCTTTGATTTCAAAATATGCTTTTGGATGACTACATACTGGACAAATTTCTGGAGCTGATTTTCCAATAACAATATGTCCACAGTTTCTACATTTCCATATTCTATCTCCATCACGGCTAAATACTAATCCACCTTCAACATTTTCAATTAATTTTTTGTATCTAGCTTCATGTTCTTTTTCAATTTTTCCTACTTCTTCAAATAAGTATGCAATATGGTTAAATCCTTCTTCTTTAGCTTCTTTAGCCATTCTGTCATACATATCTGTCCATTCATAATTTTCTCCTTCAGCTGCTGCTTTTAAGTTTTCTACTGTAGATTTGATATCTCCACCTTGCAATAGTTTGAACCACATTTTTGCATGTTCTTTTTCGTTTGCTGCTGTTTCTTCGAATATAGCTGCAATTTGCTCATATCCTTCTTTTCTAGCTTTAGATGCAAAATATGTATATTTATTTCTAGCTTGTGATTCTCCTGCAAAAGCCTCCATTAAATTTTTCTCTGTTTTTGTTCCTGCTAAATTCATTTCCATTTTAATTCCTCCCTATTTTTTATTATTTGATTTACAATCTTCACATATTCCATAAATTGTAATACTATTTATATTCATATTATTTCCTATTTGTTTTAATAATTCTTTTGAAATTTCGTCTTTATTAAAATCATCATAGAAATCAAATATATTCCCACATTTCTCACAAATTGCATGAGAATGTTCTTTATATAAATAGTCATATCTGTCTGGTCCTACTGTCATATTTAATTTTTTGATTTCTCCTAATTCTACTAAGATGTTAATATTCCTATATACTGTACTTTTACTTATCTGAGGTTCTTTTTCTAATACGAAATGGTAAATTTCCTCAGCTGTTGGATGTACTAGGTTTTCTTTCATAACATCTAGTATGGCTTCTCTTTGTTTGGAATAGTTGTTCATAAATCTCTCCTTAAAATTAGGAATTATTCCTAATTTCGTTTTTATCATATATCTTTTTTTCGTGTTTGTCAAGAAAATTTTGTATAAATTTTTCATCTATTTTGACATTTTTCTACAAATCTTGCTATTTCTTTTCATCTTATGCTATAATAGTTTTTATAAATATGTATTTAGGAGCTGATCTTGTATGGATTTATTAAAAGAAAAAATTAAAAATGATGGTATTGTTATTAGTGAAAATGTTTTAAAAGTTGATAATTTTTTAAATCACCAAGTAGATACAAAATTAATGGATTCAATTGGAGAAGAATTTGCTGACTACTTTAAATCAAAAAATATCACAAAAGTCGTTACCATTGAATCTTCTGGAATTGCACCTGCTTACGCAGCTGCACTAAAATTAGAGGTACCTTTGGTTATCTTTAAAAAGCAATCTTCTGCCATTTTAGATACAGACACAACCATTCAAACACCAGTACATTCTTTTACTAAAAATACTGATTATGTCTTAATGGCTTCAAAAAAATATTTATCTGAAAATGATAATATCTTAATTATTGATGACTTTCTTGCAAACGGACAAGCTGCAATGGGTGCTTATCGAATTCTAAAAGAGGCAGGTTCTTCTGTTGCAGGTGTTGGAATTGTGATTGAAAAGTCTTTCCAAGATGGAAGAAAAAAATTAGAAGATTTAGGTTTAGATATTTACTCTTTAGCAAGAGTTTCTAAGATTTCTTCTGATGGCATTGAGTTTCTAGACTAAACAGAAAACACATAGTTCTCTTTACTATGTGCTTTTCTTTTTGATTAATTTTTATTATTTTTTGACCATTGTTCCTATATATGCAAATGTTCCAAATGCTAAGAAAAGCATAATGACATAAAACAAGACTAATAATACCATACCTACTTTAATGGAAACATTTAAAAGATAACATATCCATTTTGTTAAAAACATATTAACTGAACCTAGCCCTTTTACATAACTATTATTTTTAGCTTGTACAAATTTTTCACTTGGTACTTCATAAATTGCTGATAATTCATAAATCATATCTAAATCTGGATATTCTAATCCCAATTCCCATTTCCTAATATCTTTTTCTTTTATTGTTTTACTAGATAAATGTGCCAAAAGCTCTATACGTGACCAACCTTTTTCATTTCTTAACCTAATTAATAGTTCTTCTATTCCTTCTCCTACTTCTTTTTTCTCTTTCTTCCCTTTTATTTGATCCATTTTTCATTTCCCCTATTTTATTTTCTACTGCCATCATAGCATAAGAAATATGGTTTTACAACACCTTTTTCAATTCTTCATTTCTTTTCGTTTTATGTGTTGTTGTCTTAATTAATGGTTCATCTGTTAATATCATATGTACCATATATTTATATTTTGGTAAAGTTTTATTTATTTCTTTTATCTTATTCCAGATAATTTTATATAAATCTTCTTTTGAAATGTCTCCATATTTTTCTTTTACAATTTCCCTGTTATATACAACTTCTACTGCTACTTTTATTTTACTTTTATCCTCTTTATCTGGCATACCATATACAAATGATTCTTCTATTTCCTCATTTCGATTAATTAAAGTTTCCAGTTCTTCTGGAAATACTTTTTTACCATTTTTTAAGACAATCATATCTTTTTTTCTTCCTGTAATGAATAAAAAACCATCTTTATCTAAATATCCTAAATCTCCTGTATGGAACCAGCCATCTTGCATGACTTCTTTTGTTGCTTCTTCATTTTCGTAATATCCAAGCATGACATTTGGACCTTTTACTGTAATTTCTCCGATTCCCTTTTCATCTTTATCCACAATCTTGACTTCTGTATGCTTCATGGGAATTCCCACTGATCCATATTTTGCATATTTGTCATTTTCAGCTGCAATAACGGGTGATGTTTCTGTTAAACCATATCCTTGTACCATATGGATTCCAAATTCGTTAAATTTTCTCTCTGTTCTACTATCAAATGGTGCACCTCCTGCAACAACAAATCGCATTTTACCACCTAGTCCATCAATGATTTGTTTAAATAGTTTTCTTCGAATATCTATATGGAATTTTAATAGAAAATTACTAATTTTTGTTGCTACTTTAATTAATTTTGTTTTTCCTTGTTTTTCAATTTCTTTTTCAATATTGGCATACATTTTATCTACTAATAAAGGAACACCTACAAATACAGACACTTGATATTCCAATAAATTTTGTTTAATATATCGTAATCCATCTGGGAATACCGTTTTTACACCACATGCTAACATAACTACCATAGCTGTTGAACCAAATATATGGTGATATGGCAAGAAAGCAATATTAACATCTGTTGGTAAAAAGGTTTCTACAATTTGCATATCATAAACATTGGTTGCAATCCCATATTGTGATAACATAACTGCTTTTGATTTAGAAGTTGTTCCAGATGTAAATAATAGGATACTCATTCCTTTTGAGTCGACTTTGTGATTTACAAAATCTTGATTTCCTGTTTCTAAAATTTCTTTTCCTTTTTCTAGTAATTGTTCAATATTTTCAAAGCCATCCATGTTACTCATGCAAATATACTCATGGATATTTGTTTTTTGGTTTTCTTTAATCACTTGTATTTTATCTGTTAGTTTTTCATCAAAGATAATACCATCTACTTTACTTCTTATCAATGATTCTTCTAGCTCGTTAATTTGTACAGGCTAAGTGTGAAATTGCCCAATGATATTGATTTTTTCCAATAATAGCAATTCGTTTTCCTTGCAATCCTTTAGCATATAAAGCTGTTCCTAATACATTTATATCTTTTAATAATTGTGTATAAGTTATATTTTTGTATTCTACTTTATTTTCTTCTTTTTTCTCTTTAATGGTAAAAGCTATATTTTCTGGATATAACTCTACAGAATGATAAATAATTTCTTTTATGTTCTCAAATTTTGGAACTTCTCTCAATTGATTTTTCATATTCAAAACCCTCCAATCTGGTTTTCTAAACCAGATTAACATATCGATATAACTTTGTCAATATTGACTATCTATTTCAAGCATGGTAATATATATGTATATATGTTGTTTCAGGGATTTTTAATAGATTATGAAAATTTTATGAAATAAAATTTAAAATAAAGGATTGAAATATATGAGTAAAGAATTAATAAAATTGCATATTCCTAGGTGGAAAGAATTACCTAATGTAGATTTATATTTAGATCAGGTGGTTACTTTAGTAAATGAAACCTTATCTTCTTTCTTATCAAATTCCAATTCTGAAGAAGATGCACTTATTTTGACAAAGAATATGATTAATAACTATGTAAAAAATAAAATTATAGAACCACCTATTAAAAAAAAATACAACAAAAATCACTTGGCTAAATTTTTTGTTATTTGTGTTTTAAAAGAGGTTTATAAAATAAACGATATAAAGATATTAATTAGATTAGCTTTAGAAAGTGCACCGATTGAAATTGCATATGATAATTTTTGCAAATTATTTGAAAAGGCTTTAGATTGTGTATTTAATAAAACAGATTTCATCGATAATTATTCTACAAATGACCGTAAGTATTTGTTAAAAGCTGTTTTACTTTCTTGTGCTTATGCGATTTATACAAAAAAAGAAATAAGTGAAAATTAATTCATTTATTTCTTTTTTTATTGTTTTAGGCAACAAGGTTCTGGGGTATCCGACTGCAATCTTTGATTGCTATGTCGGGTCAGGTTCTTATTATTTTAAAACTAAAGCATGCTTTGGGCAAAAATCTGAACATTTTCCACAACTAATACATTTTGCATAATCAATTGTAGGTGCTTGGAAATCTTCTTGACTTAATGCACCAACTGGACATACCTTTACTGCTGGACATTTATGATTTTGTGGACAATTTTCTACAATAATATTTAACTTTTTCTTTTCCATACTTTGCTTCCTCCTAGTTTCATTGTATTATATTTATTTATACTTTATTACTACCAACTATATAGCTTATTTTTTCCATACCATTACATATTCTTTTTCATTTGTTGTTTTATCTATTTCTTCTTTTACAATTTTAAATCCTTCTCTTTCATAAAATGCAATTGCTCTTTGATTTTTTTCATATACTTTTAGGATTAGTTCTGGGTATTTGGCTTTACAATATTGTATCAATTTCCTTCCTATCCCCATAGACTGTTTTTCTTTTTTTACAAATATCCCTGCAATATATGTACTAGATAATCCTATAAATCCACATATATCCTCTTTTTCTTTATAGACATAGATTTCTGCCTTTAAAATTTCTTTTCTCACATCTTCAAAATAGTTATCCCAGTATGTTTCAGGAATATAGTTATGTGTTCCTTTATTTTCTTTTAACCAAATATCCATAATTTCATTTATATCTTTTTTATTTAATCCTTCAATCATCTATATCTCCTCTATTACCCTAGTTTATCTCCATTGCTTGCTTTTTTATCTGGGGTAATTAATATAACCCCTTCTTTACTATATGTTCCTAAAACCAATACTTCTGATAGAAAGTCTGCAATTTGCTTTTGAGGAAAGTTAACGACTGCTAATATTTGTTTTCCGATTAATTCTTCTGGAGTATATAGATTCGTAATTTGTGCTGATGATTTCTTAATCCCCACTTCTTCTCCAAAATCAATCTCTAATTTGTAAGCTGGTTTCCTTGCTTTTTTAAATTCTTCTGCTTTTACAATTGTTCCTACTCTGATATCTAGTTTTATAAAGTCTTCAAAAGTTGCCATTCTATTTATTCTCCTTATATTTTCATATCTTTTAAATAATTTTTTCTTTCAAAAGTATAAACTGGAACCAATTCTCTTTTATGTTTTGATGCATTGTATCTTTTTAAAATTTCTTTCTTCGCATTTTCCTCCGTGTTTCCTGTTTCTATCATTTCTGCAATTTGACTATACTTGATTCCCATTTTTTCTTCATCTGTTTTTCCACCTAATCCATCATTTGGTGCCTTTTCTAGTATTCTTTCTGGAACACCTAAATATTTTCCAATCGCTAATACTTCATCAACGGTAAAGTTTCCAATTGGATTTAAATCCGAACTATTATCTCCCCATTTTGTTGTATATCCTACCATTGCTTCACAAAGATTTCCTGTTCCAATTACTAAGTATCCTAAACTTTGTGCAATTCCATATAAGGTGGTCATTCTTAATCTTGGTTTCATATTAATAGCTGCTTCTTTTGATAGTTCTGCTCCCATTGCAGATTGTATTTCTTTTTCCATTTCATTATATGTATTTGTTAAATCTACTTTTAGAAATTTTACACCAAAAGTATCTGCTACTAATTTTGCATCTTCAAAATCATGAGAAATAGAATGACATGGCATAGATACAGCCAGTACATTCTCTTTTCCTAATGCTTTTACTGACATAGCAAGCACAGTTGCAGAATCCTTTCCTCCACTATTTCCAACAATAACACCTTTTGCTCCAGTTTTTTTTACATATTCTTTAATCCATATAATGGCCCTATCTGCTTGTTTAATCAATTCTTCTTTTTCTAACATTGATTTTTTCTCCTTTACTATTATTTGTTTTATGTATCCGTATTTTGCATATTCCATGATATATTTCAAAAGATGACTTCTCTAATTATATTGTTGTTTACATAAAAATGTCTCAAAAAGAAACGTCCCCAATTGGACACTAAGCTGGACATTTTATTGATATAACTGATGTTTTTTTATATATGAGATAACTTCATCTGGTGTTAAATATCTTATACTTTTCCCTGCTTTAATTTTTTCTCTGACAAATGTAGAACTTAAATTACTTTTTACGGTATCTTTTGCTTTTATAAAAGCTTGTCTATGTTTTTTTAATAATTCGTTATTTTGAATGATTTCCTCCATACAATCATTATCTCTTTCTAAGATATACAGTTTGAATTTGGTCGTAAGCTCTTCTGCTTTTTTCCATGTGCCTAATGTTTTTAAATTATCACTTCCTGTTAAAAAAGCCACTTCATAATCTTTATATTCTTCTTGTAATCTGTGTAATGTTTCAACTGTATATAGTTGTCTTTCGCTGTCTATTTCAATTCTGGATACTTCAAATTTTTCATTTTTGTCACAGACTGCTTTTAACATTTGATAACGATGTTCATTTTCAATTAAATCTATTTTTTCATATTGACTATTCACCGGAACAAATATGATTTTTTCTATTTCTGGATATTCTGTTATCATTTGTTCTGCAAGTGAAAAGTGTGAATTTAATGGCGGATTAAAACATCCACCAAATACAATAATTCGTTTTTTATCATTTTTCATAGTTTTCTTATTCCTTCAAATTTATTTTCTACAATATATCACATATTTTAATATTTCACAATTCTTTTTATACGAATTCTATACAAGCTAACAGTTTATTTTTTCCCATTCAACAAAAAATGAACTTTAAGGAAGATCCCTAAAGTTCACCAAGTTTAAAATATTTTTCTATACAGTTTCATTTGATTCTTCTTGACATATTGATTGATTGCCAAATTGATACATACAAGTGTTATAAATATAGTTATCATGAAAACTGCTATGTTGTTTATGATAAATGCAATTACTGTTAGCAAAATCACCACTACTACAGCATAAAAGAATTCATACATAACATTGACATTTTCCTTCATCATAGCATATTCACTTGTCCATGTAATTTTTGGTTTTTTCAAATCGATTAATATCATCACTTTTTCTTGTACCAAACAAAGTGCCATTAATGTAATAAATAGAAAAATACTAAATATCATGTTCATGTTTGATACTAACAAACTATAACATATGGTAACAATACAAGTAATCACAGTATCTGCAATGAGTGCAGGATATAGTTTATATTTAAATTGTTTGTATAAGCTAATTGGTATGGTTTTCATTAGTTTTGCTTTTCTACCTTCTCTTGAAACGGCAATAATCGATGTAAAGTTCATGATATACAATACTTGTGCAATACTAATAGCAATTGCTATTCCTATTGGACTAAATATATTTTCTTGCATATTGGTTAAAAAGTCAATTCCTACACTTCTAACAAATGAAATTAAAGCAATGGCAGGAAGCCCAATAAATAAAATAGGATATACCATTGGCAATATGATACATTGTAAACAAAAGATAGGTGTTCTCATAATTTGTTTTAATTCTTTACTTAGAAAAGCTCTTTTAGGACTTTTGGGTTTACATTCACTTAGCTTTAATTCTGTATTTTTCTTTGTTTTCATATTGTTTGTATTAACAACTGTTCCAATAGCTCCTTTTAGATATATTTTGGATATTATCCATGTACCTAAATAATAGCTTGCGAAACTTTCTATAATAAACAAAAGAATATTCGCCATTCCTGTCATGGTTTCATAATTTATCAAACTATTCATAATTGGTTTTAAAATAACAAAATACTCTGATATCAGTTCAATTAATCCATTGACTTCTAACATTTTTTCTGTAAATCGTTCTAATGAAATACCTTCTCCTGTTGAAAATAGACTTGTGATAATGGCAAGTACAACAAACCCAATGAAAATAGATATATATTGAACTTGTGTCTTATTTTTTATGACATTGGTAAATCTCATAATCACAGCTGTTATAAGAGACGTCAATACAATTGGTATCATTGGTAATAATAGTAATATAATAGTCATATATACATAAAATATGATACCTGCTTTTACTAAATATCCATATACCAATATAGGCGAAAGTAATAGCATTAATTCCATAACATATTCAGAAACAATCATATTATTAATCTTTGCTTTTACTAATTCTATTGGTTTTATTGGCATTCTTAAAAAGATTTTTAAATCTTTTGCAAAATATAAATTGTTTAAACTTTCAAATATACTTTTTGAAAACAAAAATATAAACATAATTAATAATACAATATTAACAAATACTGGTGCCTGATTGACTTTTATCAATTCTGTTGTTAAATAATAACTTGCTACTCCCATAATCGTAGAGATGGTTCCAAATATAATTACAAATATTAATACTGTTAAGGCTTTGTTCACAATACTTTTATTTTCATTATCTCTTCTATGTGCATTTTTAAAAATGACTTCATTTAATCTATTCATTTTTACTTCTGTTCCCTTCAAAAATACAAGTTTTGTTAGAAAATCATTATTCCTCTATTATCTTTAAAAATAAATCTTCTAATGAACTATTGGATTTCCATTTTTCTCTTAATTCTTCACATGTTCCCACAAATTTGATTGTTCCTTTGTCAATTACTGCAATTTTATCACATATCTTTTCAGCCACTTCTAGCACATGTGTTGAGAAGAATACGGTATTTCCTTTCTTACTATGTTCTTTCATTAATTCTTTTAATTGAAAAGATGCCTTAGGATCCAATCCTGTCATTGGTTCATCTAAAATCCAATTTTTAGGATTGTGTAATAAAACACCTATAATAATGATTTTTTGTTTCATTCCATGTGAATAACTTTGAACTCTTTCTTTGAGAGAATCATAAATACCAAATCTCTTTGCTAATTTTGTTATTTTTTCAAATCTTGTCTTTTGGTCTACTTCATATACATCTGCTACAAAATTTAGGTATTCTATTCCTGTTAATTTTTCAAATGCATCTGGTGAATCTGGTACAAATCCAAATTGTTTCTTTGCTTCAATTGGATTTTTTTCTATATTAATCCCATCAATTAAGATTTCTCCTTCATCTATATCTAAAATTCCTGTAAGCATTTCCATAGTGGTTGTTTTTCCTGCTCCATTTGGTCCAATAAATCCAAATATCTGTCCATCTTCAATGGTTAAATTCATGTTTTTAATTACATTTTTATGTTTGACATATGCTTTACTAACATTTTTGATTTTTATCATAATTTTTCTTCCTTCTATCTTTTTTCTAATTTTATCATTATTTATATTTTTTGCAATTCTTACAAGTTGTTGAATTTATTATATTATTTAATAAATTTATTTCATCATTTCACTTAATTTTATATATACTTGGTTAGTTAATACACAATCATTTAATGCTCTATGTTCATTTCTTTGAGTTAGATGAAAATAGGTAATTAAATCATCTAATTTATGATGTCGTAAATTTGGAAGCACTTTTCTTGCTATTCTTAAAGTATCCACATAATCATTTGATAAATATGTATCTAAATGTTCTTCCATATTATCATAAAGAAAATTAATATCAAAATTAACATTATGTCCAACAATGATGTCCTTTCCTGAAAATGTTTTGAAGTTTTGTAAAACATCCTCTAATTCTTTTCCTTCCTTCAACATCATTTCATTGGTAATCCCTGTTAAGTTTGTTGTAAAATATCCCAGTTCCTCATTTGTTTTGATAAGTTCAGAAAAATGATCTACCTCTTCTTTATTTCTAACTTTAATGGCACTAATTTCAAGAATCTCTCCATGAAAAGAATCCAAGCTGGTTGTTTCTATATCTACTACTGTATAATCTCCTACATCTTCGACTAAACTATGTCCTTTGTATATTCTACAATTTTTGTTAAGATTTCTCATACATCTACTCCTCTTCTAATATCCATTTTATCCCTTTTGCCATCCTCAAATCTGCTTCATGGAAATGATTTCCTTCATTTTCTTCGTAAATCGTTTTTATTCCTTGAGAACGATATATGTTTTCTATTGCTTTTGTATGTTCTTCAACTGTTGCCAAGACTTGATTTCTAACTTTACTTTCTTTATTTCCTAGTGAAAAATACATGGTTTGAATTTCAGATTTCATTTTATTTTCCTTAATAAATTCTACAAAATTTGGAAACCAAAAAGAACCTGAAGCAGATGCAACTTTAGTAAATATATCTGTTTTATATGTCGCATATACAGCAAATAAACCACCTAATGAATAGCCTGCAATGGCATAATATGCTATGCTTTTTTCTAAATCTTGTTCAATATAATTTTTTACTTGTGGTAAAATTTCTTCCATAAATTCTTCTATATATTCATTTGCTGTTCCTAAACAATCTTCATCATGTTGATTCAATTTTGGAGCAAACCATGGTGTCATCTCATTATTCCAATCCAAATTGGATATGGAAACTAATATAAAATTAGGACAATGCAATTTTTCACATTTTTCAAAAACGCCTCTTCCTTCCTCTTCATTATAGGTATGTAATATAACAACTGGTAATTCCTTTATATCTGTTTTGGGACATTGTATATTTACATGTTTATTATTAATTTTATCTTCTATATTCAATGCTAACACTTCCTTAAAAACGATAACTCACATCATTATATTACCACAAATGAGAGCAACTCTCAATAGAGTTACTCCCAATAAACATATAATCTATTTTATATTCTTTAGTCAGTATTCAAAAAATTCATCACTAAATCAATTAATACTTCCTTCTCCTTTGGATTAGATTCAGCTATAAGCAAAGTTAAGGCGGTTAATGTATTATTATCAATTGTTTGTTTTCCATCTTTATATAAAATCCCGTAAAAGTTTAAAAAATATATAAATAATGTGGCTGCTATTCTTTTATTTCCATCAGCAAAGACATGGTTTTTAACTGTTAAATATAAGAAATTTGCTGCTTTTTCTTCTATACTTTTATATATGTCTTGTCCTGCAAAGCTTTGATATATATTTCCAATGATAGATTCTAGTCCTTTATCTCTTTCTACCGCAAATAATGTACTTTCTTCATTAAATCTAAGTTTATTTATAACATTAATACAATCACGATATTGGATTCTTCTTTCATCTATATTTCCTTTGATTTTCTTAAGTGTTCTATGGTCATAATCAATCTAATGCTTTTGAATAGTCTCCAATAACTTTTAAAATTTCTTTTGCATCACTGTTGTCTAATCTTTCTTCCATACGATTCGCTATATCAATTAATTTTATTGTTTTTTCTAGATATTCTAATCTTTTTTGATTTACGGCATATCCTTTTAACATGTAGTCTTTTAAAATTTTTGTTGCCCATTTTCTGAAAATCACACCATTTTTAGATTTTACCCTATACCCCACGGATATAATTACATCTAAATTATATATTTTTGATTTTCTTCCTCCTGTACTTTTGTCGGAAATTCCGACAGAAGTTCTTTCTTCAAGTTCACCTTCTTTAAAAATATTACTAATATGTTCACTGATTGTTGCGTGTTTTACATCAAATAATTCCTCCATTTGTGCTTGTGTAAGCCACACTGTTTCATCTTTTAAGTTTACTTCTAATTTTACTCCTTGGTTTTCGAATAAAATGATCTCATTTTTCTTTTCTTCCATAAAACCACATCCTTTATAAAATTCAGTTTATCCAGATGTTTTTGCTTATAAGTACTAGCAAACTGTTCAATCATTTTATTAAAATTTATTTAATTTTATTAATAAGTTAAACTTTTCCATATTTTTCAAGTATTTTCTTTGCATAAGAACATTCTGCAATAAGTTTTTTATTTTCTTTTTTTGCATTCTCTATAATGCATTCTACCAACTTTCTTGCAATTCCTTGTCCTTGATATTCATCATTTACCTCTGTATGTGTTATATTCCAATAATCTTCTGTTTCTAGAAAATCACATTCTCCTACTTGGATTGTATTATTATATACAACTGCTCTATTTTTCTCTTTATCAAATATAATTTCAATCATCATATTCTCCTCTACTTTCTTTTAAGTCTTATGTTTATAAATTTTATTATTTTTTATTCATAATACCATAAAAAAAAGAATTCTGAAAGATAATATAGTTTTTGTTCAGACTGGATTGTCATTAAGCAAGCATATATATTATTTTTTATTAATTGACGAATGTGACGTGGAGTAGATGTACAAATTCTTAATTTTAAACAAATGAGGAAGCGAGATATCGAGAGGCTCGTTTGTTTAAAATTTAGAATTTGTAATCTATGGAGCTAGCCGAGGAAATAATAAAAAATAATATATATGCTTGCTTAATGATAATCATATCTCAATAGAAACGTAATATATTATATTTTTATGACTTTTATATGATTTCATTTACAAAAACTTTAAATTTATATATAATCTTCATATAAAATAATTTTTTTGGGGGATGCAAATGAAATATTTAAAATACTTTTTTAGAAAGATTAAAAAAATGGTAAAAGGCATTATTGTAAATGCAAAACCTTTTCTATTTATTATACTAATTCTCTTTTTATCTATAGCATCTGAAGGCTATACATGGGAAGATTTTGGTCTTGATGGATTTAGCTTAAATCCCAATGATTACTGCAATTTAACAGATATTGACTACACCGCAGTTTTACATGATGATCCAAATGGAAATGCCAGTGTTGAAATTACAGAATATTTAACATTTGATGTGCATGCAGGCTCAAAATCTAATACCTATAAAGAATTATGGAGAGAACTTCCCGAAGAATATGTTGATGGATTAAAGGTAACTTATGATGTCAAATCAGTTACACAAATTCTGGACAATGGTCAAGAAATACCTTATTCAGAAACTTCTAAAATGTATTGGGAAGATTCCGACTATACCCAAAGTTCAACTATGCGTTGGCATCATAGTGATAGCTCAGGAAGTTATCCAGATAATGATGAGTCTTTGCTAATATACATTCCTTGGACATATCGAGAAAAAATGACTTTTAAAATTGTATATTCTATGAACAATGCAGCTTTAAAATATAATGATTGTTCTGAATTATATTTAGCTATGTATTCTGGAAATACGATTACAAAACTAAATTCTTATAAAGCTCAAATTCTCATACCAGATGAAATAATGCCATCCACTTACTATGCATATACATTTGGAACGGCTAATAATCGATTGCCGCTTATCGAATCAGATTATATAAATGATGGCTATCATACATTTTCAATTAATTTGGATAAGTCTGATTTAAAATTCAATTATCACAATCGTTATATAGAATTTTGTTTATTGGCATATGGTGATGATAAACATATTTTTACAAAATATGCACCTAATAATAGATATTCAAATGAAAATGTTTTAGAGGAATGTATTGCAGAAAATGAATATTATGAAACGCAAAATAGAAAATTTGATACATATAAAACACTATTATTGATAGCATCTATATTTGGTACGATTTTAATAGTGTATACTACAAAAAATAAGTATATGAAAACTAAGGAAAAATACAACTTATATACCCCAGAGGTAGACTATGATTATTTTAGAGAAATACCAAGTGACTTAGACCCTATTTTTGCTTCTGAGTTAGTATTTATGAAAGATCCTTTTGATGAAAATAAAGAAAAACAAGAAGAATATGCAGCAATTTTACTTAGTTTAGTAAGAAAGAAATATGTTAACATTACGAAATTAGATAATAATCTTGACTGGGATAGTTCAAATACAGTCATTTCTATAGAACCTACTCGCACCAATTACGCAACACCAGCTTTTACGGATTCTCCAGATTATTCACCAGAACCTATTTATACAACAATAAATGAAAATACTGGTGATGTTTTAGAGCCACTTACTACTTCTGAAAGACTTTATTTAGAATTATTGGAAAGACATTCTAGAACTTATCATAATTCAATTACAATTAATCAATTACAAAAATGTATTGATAATGATTATGTATATACAAATGCATTTGTGAAAGATATAGAAAAGAAACCTATTTTAGAAAGTGGTGTCATGCAAGGATATTTCCAAAGTGCAGATTATGATGCACCTAAAAAAGAGCTCAATAAAAGTGCTAAGTCAAGCCTAATTTTAGGATTAATTTTATTAATTGTTATAAATCTAATTTCCTACTTTACACCTATGGCATTAGCCTTCGGGGCATATACGATTTTTGGAATCGCTTGTTTGTGGAAATATTTTTATCTAACTTCAAAAGCAAGTAATTTAGTTTTATTTACACAATATGGAGCTAATGAACAAGCTAAATGGTATGGTTTATACAATTTCTTAAATAGTGATACTTTGATGAATGAAAAAGAAGTTCATGAATTACCTTTATGGGAAAAATATTTGATTTACGCAACTGCTTTTGGTATTTCTGAAAAAGTGATAAAAGCGATAAAGATACATGCAGTAGAATTAAATATTGATAGCAGTCCTATATTAAACCATCATTTTTATATTCACTCAAGTAGCTTTCATAGGACCTCTAGAGCCTTTGGTCGCTCTATTCATACCTCCTCAAGAGGCGGTGGATTTGGTGGACATGGTTATGGTGGAGGCGGCCGTGGAGGCGGCGGTGGTGGCGGAGGCCATTAATACTACCTAAAAGATATCCTATAAAAGAAAAGAAAGAGTGTTAAAATACTCTTTCTTTTTATTTAAAATTTAAATTCTTGCTACTATTGATTCTTCAATATGTCTTTTAATTGTAAACAATTTAATTGAATATCAAGACTATGTTCTATTTTTTCTCTAGGAATGGTTTTGTAAATTGTTTTTGAAATATATTTTTCTGCAAAATGAATGATTTCTCTATATTCCTTAATGTCATCAGGAAAATATATTCCTCCTTTATCTTTATTTTTTATCATCCAGCAAACAGCTGCTAACGCTGACATGGCAACAGGTGTTATTGTTGGTGTTTGCCAGAAGGATGATTTTTTGTCCTTATATAAAAAATGTTTCTTAATTCTATTTCCTACCCATACTGGCTCAAATTTATCTCCTAATAATAGTATTCCTACATATTCTGTGCCTCGTTTTATATTTTCTTTGTAAGGAATTTCTGCTCTTTTAGGGTATTTAAATCCTCGTATAATTGAAATATCATCATCTTGTGGCTTATGGATATCTGGATGAAGATAATCATTTACTTTCGCTTTTTTCAAGTATTTTACTGCAAATTCACAAGGAGAGTATAAAAATATAACTGTTGGTCTATATACGACCTCCTCCCCTTTTTTTACTTCAAGAGATTTTGCTATCGTTATTGTCTCTTCGTGAGGAACTAAAAATCCTTCAAATTCTCCTTTTGGATAATATGTTTTTCCTACTTTATCAATTGCTATATCTTTAAATTCTAAAAAACCATTTTTTAAATCTAGCTTTTTACATTCTTTTTCATAATCGATTTTCTCACTCGTACCAATATTAGCAGTTGCTTCACTTAACATTTCGAAGAAAAATGAATCCACTGACCATGTACTATATAGTTTGTTTTCATCAAATTTTTCTTTGATTTCTTGATAATCATTATCATTTACGTGAACTTCTTTTAAATCAAGAGCCTTCGCAAGTTCATTGAATTTATTTTCCTTTAAAAGTTTATGATATTCTTCATTATTCTTAAATTGCTTTTTTACAATGTATTCTAGCCCTGCTTTTACAAAATGAGAAACCAACCCAGGATTATTTCCATGTTGCAACACGATAGGATATTTATTCACATTGCTTTTTTGCTTTAATTGATTTCGTGATTCATTTTTTTTCAAGTTTTCTTCAAAAATATTATACCAATTATCGCTCCAATCTGTCTCTCCTGTGTTTAGATACATGATATTTTTATTTGCACACCATTCTATGAAATCTTTTGTACCAACACTATCAGCAAAATCAATTAATAAATCGCCCTCTTCTAAATATTTTGAAAATATGCTTTTGAAATTTTCTCTATTAATATCCGCTACAAGGAAGTTCCCCATCTTCCCTCCAAGTTCGAGAAAAAAAGTATATTCAAGCTTATCCCTAGATATTACGAAATATTTGTCTTTATCATATTTTATTTCTTTAGAAATTTTCTCGAAAAAACTTTTTCCTACTGCACCAAAGCCAAATTGTACTATTTTATTTTTAAATTCAATCATTGTTCTATATTTCTTCTTTCTCTAATCGTTCTTTTATTGTTTTTGTTAATATGACTTTTTTTGGAAATACATATCCATCTGTTATATAAATCTCCATTCCTTTTTCTTGAAATTTTAAGAAAATTTTTTTCAAGTCTGGTTGAATTTTATCTCCTACCACTATGATTTTCACTATACCATTTTTCTTAAAATATTCAGATGTTGGAATATCATGTTTGTATAAATCCCAACTATTATCAAAAATAGATTCCTTTGCTCTATATCTATTTGTTCTATAGCTATCAATCAAAAAAGCTGGGTTTGCATCATTTTTTAGTTGTATATTTTTTAATTTTTCACTTCCATTTATTAAGCAACTTTCAATTAAATACGTATTTGTCGTTGCTTGTGCGTCTTGTTGTTCATCCGTCCCATTAAAAACTGGTATGGGTCTATAACCTAGATGTGCTAAATCGATTCCCAATTCTATACTTTCTTTACCCGGTAAATCAATAAATATCGCTGTATCTTGTTGATATTTTTTTAAAAACATTGCTTTTCTATCTAGCCAATCACCAATAGGTTGTCTATGATAAGTATCAATTGCAACAAATGGTACTGGTCTCACCCATTGTGTCCATTTCGCACCTTCAGGTGCATATATTTTATATATTTCTTTTCCTCTCATTTTCTTACCCTCTATTTTTCAATTAATACTGGAATATCTTCTGCATAAGAATCAATTCTTGGATATGGACTCATTCGTGCATAATATCCAGCATGCTCTCCTTCTATTGTATATGAGCCAAGACAAATATGGTATTCTTTTCCATCTTCACTTTTTAATGGTTTACTTTGGAAGTTTTTCTGTGCCAAGTATTGCTTTGGATGCTTTTTTACATCTTGTAAAATTCTTTCATATTCATCTTCTTTACACGCTTCTTTAATTGAAATCCTCTCTCCTACTCTACCATAAACTGGTTTATATATAAACCCTTCTTTTTTTCCTACATCCTTTACTTCTACTGTTTCTGGTAATAATGTTTTCCACGTTTTCATACAAATACCAGCTTTTTCCAGCTCTTCCCAAACAAACGGAAATCTTTTGCTTTGAGCATATATGCTAATAGGATGGTTGCAAGATTTCGTTATGGTGTTAAAGTATCCATCCCATCTGCGTGGTTTCATTTGGATAAGCCATTCCAATGGAGTAAATCTAAAAATTAAATCTATACTTTCTTGATTATTATCTAAAATACAATAAGCTTTTTTATCTTTAAAATTAATATGATCTGCTGCTCCATAAATAATCTTGTAACCTTCCTTTTCAAGTCTATCTCCTAAGTATTGCATAACTTGCCTATCATCACTAAAGCAAGTACAATGTACCATCATAATCGTTCCTTTTTTGTTTAATTTGTTGTTTATTGTATCCACCATTTTTTCACCAAATGAATGATATTCTAATTCAGGCATATTTATCATTTTACGTGCTATATCTGGTAATAGTGAACTTTCTGCAAAACCTCCTGGACAATCACTATTTACTTCAGTTACAACCCAATGATTGTCTGTGCTTGGATGAAAATCATATCTCATAAGTCTAATATTTTGAGTTTTATCATAAGTTTGCATATTTGGTATTTGCTTTAAAATTTGTTTAGGAAGTGCTAATTTTTTTGCAAGTTTACGATTTTGATTTAAATATTCTTCTGCTAATCTAGTTTCTTTATCTAAGCTTTTGGTAAGCTTAATGATTTCTTCATTTTCTTTTTGCGTTAATATCAATATATGTTTTGATAAAGTGTTACTATCACAAAACTGTGGATCCCATTTATAGCAGTCAAACATGGCTTGAATTTTATATTCATAATATCTATCTTCGGGAATCTTGATTAATTTCATAACCTCTCTCTTTTCTCTACAAATTACAATTTTTCATTATATTCCAAATTCCTTTGCATATTGGACAACACCTGTTATTTCTATGTCTGTGTCATTCAATTTCATAGCCATAAAATTTTCATTAGCCACATCAAAAGGTGCTTGTATTCCATATTGTGTTGCTGGAATGTATCCAAACTTTGGATAATAGTTCTCACTTCCTAAGACAATAGAATAATGATATCCTAATTTTTTAGCTATCTTATGTCCTTGCTCAATTAGCATACTACCAATTCCTTGTTTTTGGTATTCTGGTAATACAGCAAGTGGTGCTAAAGCTATTTCTTCATAATTTTCTATTTTTATTTTTGTAAATAAAATATATCCTACAATTTTATCATCTTTAACAGCTACTAATGATAATTCTGGAATAAAACTATCACTATTCCTTAAAGCCACTACCAAATCCTGTTCATTTCCATCACTATGTTCTGCCATTTCAAACGCTGTTTTGACAACCATATATACTTCTTCATAATCTTTTTGATTTTCTTGTCTTATTTCTATCATATTACATTCTCCTCACAACTTGTTATTATCCATCTAAGCATATCATAAAAAAGAAAATTATTCTATATATCAGACCAAAGCCTGTAAAATAATTTTCTAAAAGGTAATATTTTGTTAAATATTTATGGTGCTTTACATAACTTTCTTTTTATAAAAATAATCACATAACTAATTATCGCTAAAATCACAACAATTCCTATTTGCTCAACTACCAATGGTGATAATTTTAATAAATTTCTAAATAGATATGTTGCCACATAGAATCCAACAGCTGTTGTACTAAATAAAAATGCATGAACTTTATTAAATGGCATACAAACCTCTTGAACGGCTAATATACTTACAAATCCAATTAGTAGGTACATCATAGTAGTTAATGTATTTTGCTCTATTCCCATACCATTTCCTAAAACTGTTAAAACTATTATATTTAACATAATTACAATGGCAAATGGAAGTGCATTTGTTAAGGCTGTCTTCAAAAATGTTCCTTTAATTGGTTTTTCATTTCTTTCAAAAGATATAAAGAAAGAGGTATATGCTTCAATTACTAAGTCTATTAATGTAATTTGTATTGGTATAAATGGAAATTCCATATTGGTTAATATACAAAATACAGATAATAAAATAGAATATATAGTTTTAATAAAAAATATTCTTGCAACACTTGTAATGTTATTAACCACTCTTCTTCCTTCCATTAGTACATCTTTTAAGACACTAAAATTAATAAGACTAACCCTTTTGGTAACATTCCGAAGTAATGCTGCTGCTGTTGCAATGACTGATTGTGTGATATCTGTTTGTCTTGTAATATATGCTTGTATAAATAGAATAATTCCAAATGGAATAATGACAAAACTTGTAAATCTTGTTACCTTTTTCATAGAATTAATTAATTCTGAATTGTTAGATTTTTGTTTTTTTGCTGAACTAATAATTCTATTGGCAAAATTATTCTCTCCTACTTTTTCTATTTTGGCATAACATTTTCCACTAACCACATAACTTCCTGAAAGCAATGTGTCTTTTTCACTTTTTAAGATTAAATCTGATTCTCCTGTAAGTAAGGATTCATTAACTTCTATTTCTCCACTGATAATTTGTGCATCTGATGGAATTTGATCTCCTTGTGCTAAAACAATTGTATCTCCTAATACGATTTCTTCTACATCTATTTTTTTCTCTTTTCCATTTCTTATGACAGTTGCTTTTGCTGTATTTAGAATCGACAATTTTTTCACTAAATTTTTTCCATGGATTTCTTGTATAATACCAATGAAAACATTTACTGCGATAATTGCAAAAAAGAATACATTTGTATATGCTTTTACTGAAATTAATGCAATCGCAATTATCAAATTATATAAATTAAATAATGTAAATACATTGTCAGCAATAATCTTCCAATTTGATTTTAAATTGTCTTTTGGAAGTGTATTCACATTTCCTTTTTGTATTTGTTCTTCTACTTCTTTGTTTGATAATCCGTGTATTTTGTCCATTTTTTTAATATCCTTCCTTTCTTAAGGCACAAATCTGGTTGGAAAAGAATTAAATTTTGGCTAGGAAAACGAGTTTGAAATTTATGAGGCGTACTAACTGTACGTTGAATAAATTTCAAATGAAGTTCGCCACTGCGCAACGCCAAAATTGTAATTATTTTTCAACCATCCTTTCTTTTATCATAAGTCTTAACATTTATTACACGATGAAAAAACAAAAAGGTTGGAAAATTTTTTAAAAAATTGTCAATAATACAAAAAAACAGAATTAAGTATGTATTGCACAAACCATTTGTAGTTTTACAACATCTCCTAATTCTGCTTTTAATATTATTCTTATAAATTTCTAGTTATTTTCAAAAACAATTCCATCGATACACTCATCAAAAATAAATTGTTTAATTTTCTCTTTGTTATTTGTACTATAAAATTCAGATAACAAAATTGTAAAATCTTTTAACTTATTATCTGGAACTTTTATAATTCCGCAACCATTTTCAATCATAATCTTATTAGCACAAATTGTACTTGTTCTTTTATTTCCATCCCAAAACAATTGACTTCTCATACCATATAACATATACTCTATTGCTCTTTCTGTAGCATTTTCTATTTGCAATATATGAGTTATCTGTTGTTTTACTTTTTCTTCACTTGATATTTCAGGAATATAATCTGTTCCAGTTATTTGAACTTTACCTTGTCTTAATACTCCCCAAGCAATACTTTCATTTCTTGCTACAAATTCATTTATTTTACAAATAAAATCAAGGTCAAAAGCTTTGTCTACATTATTTATAACATATTTCCAAGCATCTCTTAAATTTAATATACATTGAATTTCATCTATTTTTAAATTTGGAACATTAACCCCTTCCAATATTGTTTTAGTCTCTGGAAAAGTTATATTTAAACCTTCCATTCTTGCATTGGCATATATATTATCTACTAAATTTTTTTTTGCTAAAAATATATTTTGTTCTAAAGTTAAATTATATTTATTATTCATTTTTTCAAGTCCTTTCTCAAATTTGTATAATTTCTATTTTATTTTTCAAATCTCTTTTGACTTGTTGGTGTTTCAATTTTTTCTTCTGACTACTTTTATATTATACTACAAAACACTTAAATTTACTATACTTTTAGACATTTTTATACATAAATTAATTTTGTCGTTTTTTCCCACATTTAGCACAATACTTATCATTCCTATTCAAAACAGAACCACATGTATGACAAGTTTCACTTAATTTTGTGCCACAATATATACAATATATATGACTTTTATCTTGCGAAGCACCACATTTAAAACATGTTTTTTGGTTTTGTTTGTAAATCATATATATGATAACACCTGCTATATTGGTAATTAATGTAATACCACCCCATAAATATGGATTTAATTTTGATTTTAGAGCATTTTGATAAATATATAAAGCAAGTAATACCCAATATATCATAAAGAAAAACATCATAATAGCTAGAGTTACTTTTTTTTAAGTTATATCTATTTTCTTCTATGAGATTATCTATACTCTCTGGATGTTTTCTTTGTTCTATTCTGTTATATTTAATTTTTCTGCAAGTTCTGCTTGCGTCATGTTTTTTTCTTTTCTACGTTGAGCAATAAATTTTCCAATTTTTACTTGATCCATACTTTTACCTTTGTTATTATTGTAAATTCCTTATCGTAAAAAGTAAACATACTAATCGTTGAGTGAGGAAAACAACAATTAATAGAATAACATAAGTTGTATATTTTTTTATTGATTTTCTATCTTAAACTTTGTTACAGATTTATCTATTTCAATTAAAAGTACTTTTCCCGTAATATCAGCTGTTGCTATTCCTGTTGCATGATCTATATCGACTTTACATACTAATAAATTACCCGTAATTGATACGTCTATATTATTTAATCTATTCATACTACTTCCCGTAACAATATTAATAATTGCTAAAGATTTATTATTAAAATATTTTTTGTTATACTTATTAGAATAAAAATCATTCATATTTTTTGGTAAATCTATATAATCAACAAATTCCATGTATTCTTGATAATTTGATATTATCTTACTTTCATAGCTGGAATATCCGTCTTTTATAATCTCATAATCAACATCATTACTACTTTCATTCTTTGCTTTAAAAAATACTTCTATTATTATTGCTATTACAATTACCACTAATGCTACAATTATTACTAGAACTTTTTTGTTCATTAATATTTCCCCTTTACAATTTACCAATTCTTGTTAGGATTATATAATAAAAGGCAGAATATCTCAATTTTTTATTTATCTTATTTTTTTGTTCATCCTAGAAGATTACATTCAAAATTTTTAGTCTATATTTTTCTAAATTTTAGGATTATAAAAATACAAAAATATGACATAATAAAATAAAAAAGGAATTGCTATGGAATATACTGTTAATATGATTATGCAAAGCTTGAAACTTTTAGGTAATGAACAAATTAAAAAAATATATATGAAACATGGTGCAAAAGAACCATTGTATGGAGTAAAAACAGGAAATTTACAACCTATTGCAAGAAAAATAAAAAAAGATTATAAATTATCCATAAAATTATATGAAACTGGAAATTATGATGCTATGTATTTAGCTGGCTTAATTGCAGATTCTCAAAAAATGTCTAAAGAAGATTTTACTAATTGGATAGAAAAAGCATATTGTCATAGCTTATCTGATTATACAGTTGCAACAACATTAGCCAAATCTGAGCTGGCTCAAAAAATTGCAGATGAATGGATAAGTAGCAAAAAGGAATTATATCAGTCAGCTGGCTGGACATGTTATTGCCAACTTTTAAAAGATAAACATAATAATGAAATTAATAAAGAAAAAATAGAAAAATTCTTGTATCATGTTGAATCGAACATACACAAAAGTGCTAATCGTGTTCGTTATTCCATGAATCAATTTGTCATCACTGTTGGGAGTTTTTATAAACCTTTAGAAGAGCAAGCACTTGAAGTTGCTAAAAGCATTGGTCAAATCCATGTGGATATGGGTAAAACAAGTTGCAAGACACCTTTAGCAACAACTTATATTCAAAAAGCCATTGCTAAAAGAATTTCATCTTGTAAAAAAATTAGATAAAAATAATGGAGTATTATATTTTTAATACTCCTCTAAACCCTCTATTTGAATAATATGACTCTGCCCTATTATGATAAATGAATGTCCTATTATATCTTTTATCTCCAAATATTGCCCCACCTAATAATCGTGTTTCATTTTCTGTTAATAACCAACTAGATGATTTTAAATCAAAATCATCTAGCGTTTGAAGATATATATATTCTTTTTCTGTTAATAATTCTATATGATGTTTTTCAGCCTCAAACACAGCACTTGATACAGGTTTATTTGTTTTTCTCTTATCAAGTGCTTCATTATCATAACATAAATTTCTTCTATCAATTGGTGATTCCTTTGAACAATCACAATATATATAATGATCACTTTCTTCATCATACATAATGACATCTGGCTCTCCACCTGTTTGTTCCATGTATTTTAAAGATAGTAAAATATCTTCATTTAGCCTTTCCAAAATACTATCCCATTTAACATCTATATGTCTATTCATATTTTCTTTAAATCTTTTTTCTAAAATGCAGATTAATTCTGTATTTGTCAAATTTCTTCCTCTTTTCATTTTTTATTATACTGATTATTTCTATAAATTGTGTTCTTCTACTATTCTATCTTCTTTTTTTACTTTTATACTAATAATCATATTTATCTCTATTTAAAATTGTAATTTATAATCACAATAGTTTTAAAAAATAATTTTAAACTTTCTTTCGAGTCAATAAAATTCCAATAATTAATCCAATAAGGATAATCGGTGCTATTCTGACAAATAGCCATTCAAATGAATGTAAAATAACTCCTAAAACAGCCTTTTCAGGATTACTATAATCCCAATTTAAGTATGGACTATTTAATAATATTAAAGATATGAAAATAATTATTATAATTATACATAATGAAATTAGTAACCAATGAACTATTTTTCTTCTCTCATTCTTCCTTTGTGATAGTTGTAAGTTTATTATCTCCAGTTTTTCTGAAATTGCTTTTATATCATCTGCTTTAGACTCAGAAATATTTTCTCCAAGTAACTTGCTTACAGGTGTTTCAAGAACTTCTGATATTGAGATTAACATTTCTGCATCAGGAACAGATAAACCTTGTTCCCATTTAGAAATTGTTTGTCTAACCACATTTAACTTTATAGCAAGTTCTTCTTGTGAAAATCCTTTTGATTTTCTTAGTGCTTTGATATTTTCTTTTAACATTTTACAACAACTCCTTTCTTTACTAAAACTATTATATAAAGAACAGTCCGTTGCTACAAGCAATGCTTATTAACATTTTAAATTTATCTCTATAAATTAGTATTTTTTTACTTATATATTGTAATTTATTGGTTATTAAACATAAATATTCTATCTTCATATTTGTTGTTATTATTTGTATATTCATTTATGACACTATTCCAAAAACTATAAGCAGATTTACTCCCAAAAGGAAGGAGATACTTCCCAATTGACTTTATACATATCAAAACATTCAAAAGCAACTCTTTTACCTATTTTATTTCTTCTATACCATTATAGTAAAAATTATTTTTTATGTTTAAATACTGGGAATATCAAAGCAATTCCAATCCCTAAATATATAAGCGTACTAGAAATTGAAGATATAGAAGCATACCCCTCTAAAAAATCCAAAAAACTTAGATTTAAACCATACGCCCCTATACTTAGCATTATTGAAGAAAACACAGCAATAATGCCATTCGCAACAACATTGCCTCCATTAGCTTTATATTTTTTATATTTTATAAATTCAACTATAGAAGCAATTAAAATAATTAAACTGTTCAAAAGCCATACTGGCATAACTGCAAGTCCACTAAGATTATTTGCATCACGTGTATCCAACCATATCAGAAATGTGAGAAAAATTGTTATAATTTCTGCTATTATCACTAATAGTAAATACCACTTTTAGTTCCTTTTACTTTTCTATAATACTTCTACCTTATACAATTATATATTGAACTCTAGCTATCTTTTATTTATTTCTTTTTGTATTTCATTGTTGTTTTCTAATAACCAATATCTGGTAATCAGCAATATAATTATTGGAATAATAGCTAAAAATGGATTAACAAATGCTAACAACAATGCTCCAATCAGAAAGCATATGGCTCTTTCCTTTAATCTAAACTGATTAATTTTAAGTTGTGCCTTTAGTTCGTCAACAGACATTTGGTATAATTCTTTACCATTATAAGATAACTTTCTGTTCATATTCATTCCTCCTTAAAATTATTTAACCAGATGATTGTTGCTACATATATAATATAAACTGCCTATTGATAGCGTTCTAAACTATTCTTCTTTATTTTTATATATTTTATATGCAATTTTATATGATATTAGATACATGATTATTGTACTTATACTTGCTATTATTATTCCAAATCTAGTAATAAAGTTATTTACCATTTCTATATCAATATTGATATTGGCTTTGTTTATTAAAAAGTATATTCCACCAAGTATTGCAACTATAATAAGCACTAATATAAACATCTGGATTCTTCCTTTTTCTGCTCCCCATTTATATATACTTGGAATTTGAACTGATTGTAGAAAAGATATTCCAAAAATACCTCCTATTGTTGCTATAATTAAACTTTGGTAATCAAGATTTATTATATTTTCAGGCCTTAAATAATTCATAATATTTACAACTATTATAGTTAGCAACATTCCTAATAATCCGCCTAATATAGTTGCACCTATTGCTAAAATATATTTTTCTCTTACTAATTCTTTTCTATTAGTTGGTAATGTTAAAATATACCTATTAGACTTTGACATTTCGTCATAACTAAATGTTGAAAGAGAAATCATACCAACTATTGCACAAATTACGGTTGGTGCAATAGTAATAGCATCCGTTCCTATTATTGCAATTCCACAAAACAAAATTATTATAATTAATGATGCTTTGTAAGTTGCTAAGTTATACAAATCTTTTTTTAATAATCCTTTTATCATTCTTATTTTTCCCCCTTAATATAAAATAACATTATATCTTCAATAGACGGCTTATCAATAGTTGTAATATTATATTTGTTTCTAATAACGCTTTTATCATTTGTTAATACCTCATATTGATATTTTCCTTTTTTGTAAGCAATATAATCTTTTCCACCTAATCTAATAAAATCCTCTTTACTACACTTGATTATTCCATAGTTTTCAAGTAATTCATCTGTTGGTAAATTAAAAATTATTTTTCCTTTTTCTATAAATACTATATAATCTGATATATGTTCTAAATCTGTGGTAATATGTGTTGATAATAATATTGATCTTGTTTCATCTTCTTCAATATATTTTCTAAAAATATCTAGTATTTCATTTCTTACAACTGGATCAAGACCACTTGTAGGCTCATCTAATATTAAAATTTTAGGATTATGTGATATAGCTGTTGCAATTTTTAATTTCATTTTCATACCACTTGAAAAATCTTTTATCAATTTATCTGTTGGTAAATTGAATTGTTTTAAAAAATCTATATATTTATTTTCATCCCAATTCTTATAAAAATCTTTCATAATAGAATTAACTTGTTTTGCAGTTAAGTATTCTGATAGAAAACTATCATCTAATACCACACCTGTTTCTTCTTTTATTTCTTTTTCATTTTTTATGCTATCTTTTCCAAATATCTTTACATTTCCTTCTGATTTAGTAATATTTAGTATCGATTTAATGGTGGTTGTTTTTCCTACTCCATTTTCTCCAATTAGTCCTACGATGCAACCTTGTGGCACATTAAAAGTAACATTTTTAAGTTCAAAATCATTATATTTTTTTGATACATTTTGTAATTCAATATTATTTTTCATACTAAAAATCCCCCTCAAATATCATTTTAAATAATTCTTTTACTTCTTCCTCAGATATATTGGATATTTTTGAAATATCATATATTTTTTCTATATAGTCTTGGATTTCTTTTAGTTTTTCCTCTTTGATTAGTTCTAAATTTTTAGGAGCGACAAAGCTTCCTTTTCCTTGAACTGTTTTTATAAATCCTGCTTGTTCTAGTTCATCATAAGCTCTTTTTACTGTTAGAAAACTAATCTTTAAATCATTTGCTAGACTTCTTACAGATGGCAACATGTCTTCCTCTTTTAGTTCATTGGAAAATATAGCTTCTTTTATTGCATTTTCTAATTGTTCATAAATGGGTACACTACTATTATTACTAATTATTATATTCATATTTTCCCTCCTCACTGTTATTGTCTGTTATATTTTTATTATAACACCTTATAACAATGTGTCAATACTTTTTTTCAAAATTATTATAAAAAAAACTACATCATTGTAGTTTTCTTTTAGATATTAAATTTTTTTAAAATAAAAGCTTTTTATAATAATTTATAATTCTAGTTCATCATCTTCTTCTATTTGTTTATCTCGTTCTAAGTTTTTAGAAATATAATAGGTCGAACTATTTTTCATTCCATTTATGCCAAAACCTAAATTCCTATAAAATTTAAGTAGATAATCTCTTGCCTCAGCTTTCATACATTGACAAGCTATACTTTTTGAATATTCTTCTGCTTCATTAATTAATCTTTTAGCAATACCTCTTTTTCTATAATCTTCTTCTACAAATAAGCCTTGTATAAATGTATAACTCTCTTCCTTATTCAATTCTAACATTATATAGCCAACTATTCTACTCTCAAATCCTTCATCATTTAATAAAGAAGCCACATAAGCAATATATGACTTTTCTTCATTAAATATTTTATCATAAATATAATTAGGATAACCGATGTCCAATTCCAACATTGCTACCGTAATTAGCCAAAAGTTTTTCATATAAATCATTTATAATATCTTTATCTTCTTTTTTTGCTTCTCTAACGATAGGTCTTAAATATTCTACTTCAACATTGCTTTTCATTGCTACCACACTCTTTTTTTATTCTATTTATTGATTAGATAATATCATAAAAGAGAGTAATTATCAATAATTACTCTCTTTAGAATTAAACTCTTAACTTAAATGTTTTAGGTGCATACTTATATGCAAGAAATAGTGAAATCAAACAATAAGCAATACAGAATACTATTGTTGCTATACCAAAAGTAAATATAGGCATTTGAATTTGTATCATATACCAACAAACAATATAAGTTAATCCTTGCACCACTTTATATGTACTACTTTTCATTTCTGTACTTACATTATAAGGTTGTAATAAATAATACATTACCAAATAATGAACTGAAAAGAATATACTCATT
>CAJFRV010000018.1:0-17994 GCA_904419495.1 uncultured Clostridia bacterium
AGTAGGAGGAGATTATTACTTGTGGGTAAGAATTGTTGTAGGAGAGATAGAAAGAGAAGCATGTTTTGGACCATATGCGATAAAAGATCATACAACTTTAGTATCTGTTGGTTGGAATGATGGATTAGCAGATGGAGGATTTTTAGGGAATAGTGAAGTACAAAGAGGATTGATAGAGAGTATAAATATAATCACATCATTAGAAGGACATAGTGTAGATGATGAAAATACATGGGATGTATCACAAAGTAAAAATGGAATGTATTTAGCATGGTATGAGGTGAACGAAAATGGATATTATGATGTGACAATTGCAGGTAATGGAGGAATTGTTGCAAATAGTAATTCAAGCTATATATTTAGAAATATAGGTTCTGGTGTGGAAAATCAAGAAGTAACAATCACAGGGTTAGAATATTTAGACACAGGATTAGTAAGAAAAATGGGGCAAATGTTTAATGATTGTAAAGCAGAGAAACTGGATATAAGCAAATTTGATACAAATAATGTAGAAGATATGGGAGCTATGTTTGCAGGATGTAGCAATTTAAAAGAGTTAGATATAGAAAATTTAAAGACAGAAAAGGTAAAAAGTATGACAGAGATGTTTAAAGGATGTAGTAAATTAACACAATTAAATGTTACAAACTTTAATACAAGTAATGTCACAGAAATGGCAGATATGTTTTCTAACTGTACAAGTATAACAGAATTAAATATACAAAATTTTAATACAAGTAAAGTAACCAAAATGAATGGTATGTTTGGAAATTGTTCTATAACAAGTTTAGATGTAAGTAATTTTAACACAAGTAATGTGACAGACATGCAAGGTATGTTTTCAGGTTGTAAAGCAACAAGTTTAGATTTAACTAATTTTGATACTAGTAATGTAACAAATATGAGAATAATGTTTAGTGGTTGTAAAGCAACAAGTATTAATTTGTCTAGTTTTAATACAAGTAATGTAACAAATATGGAAAGAATGTTTGAAAATTGTCAAGCAACAAATTTGGACTTAAGTAGTTTTAACACAAGTAATGTAACAAATATGTATAGAATGTTTATGTATTGTAGGGCAACAAATATAGATGTAAGCAATTTTGATACAAGTAAGGTAACAAATGCTTCTGGTATGTTTAGAGAATGTGGTAATTTAATAAAATTAGATTTAAGTAGTTTTACAATGCCGGAAGTAACATCTGTAGATTGGATGTTTGGAAGTTCTCAAAAAATACAAGAAATAGATCTCAGCAATTTTGAGGTAAAGGAAGGAGCCAATATAGATCAGATGTTTTACAATTGCCGAAGTTTAGAAAAATTAGATATTAGAAAATTTGATATAACAAAGACAACAGGGGATAGTTATTATTGGATATATCATGTACCAACAACATGTAGTATTATTGTAAATCAAAGCATGAAAGATTGGTTTACAGAGAACCTTTCAAGTTATACGAATGTAACAATAGGAAGTTAAAGAGTTCAATAAATTTAAGATTAGCGTAGGAGGAGAAACATGCCAGAAAAAAAGAAAAAAATAATCATAGGAGCAAGCATAGCAGGAATCGTACTATTGCTTGTAATCCTCATAGTAGTAATATCAAGCAATCAAAAAGCAGAAGATACAGAACAATTAGAAAATGTAGACTTATCAGAGTTAATCAATATAGAAAATATAGAAAGTTTATCATATGGAACAGAAGAAACAAAAGAAGAAATATCATCAAAATATATAACAGGAAAAAATAAATATGAGGTAAAAGCAAATGTACAAGCAGGAGAAATAGAGGGAAAGATGATATATGTAAGAGGAAACTATGACAAATTAAATATATATAAAACAGAATATACGTTAAACAAATATGAGGATAAAACAACAAAAGTAAGGAATATCATGCAAGAATTCGAAATGTTGTGTGAAGGATATATGGAAATAACAGAAGATGAATATAAAGAAACAGAGCAATTGTATGGAGAAAGTGGTGCAGACTTTGAATTACCTGTAGAAGAAAGTATATATACTGAAGGAAGATTATACAATAAAACATATAAGAACGAAGAAAATGAATATGATATAAATTTTTATAGACAAGATAACAAGATTATATGTGAGTTTGTAAAAAATTATAGATAAAAATAAAAAAATAGAATAAAAACATCGTTGAGTCCAATACTTAACGATGTAAAAACTAAACATATAGTATCAATAAACAATAAGAAAGTCAATAGATAGAAAAGATAAAAAATAAAGATAAAAGAACTTTCAAATTATAAAAAAAGAAAACCGGAAATGTTTAATATGGTAAATATATCAAACATTTTCGGCTTTTTATTTTATACCTTAAGTATTGGACTGAAAGAAATTTCAAAAATGACTAGAAGAATAGAAAACAAAGGAAAAGAGGTATAAAATATGAAAAAAGAAACAGGAATTACATTATTAGTTTTGGTAATAACCATTATTGTGCTATTAATCCTAGCAGGAATTACCATAAATGCTATAACAGGAGAAAATGGAATTATAGGAAATGCAGGACAAGCAAAGGAAGAAACAGAAATAGCAAATGAAAAAGAGATAGTAGAAAAAGCAACAGTACAAGCAATGGGGAATAATAAATATGGAAATATCGAAGAAAGTGAATTACAAAGTGAGTTAGATAAAGAAAGAGGAGTAGGAAAAACAGATGCAACAGATATCGGAGACGAATTTGAAGTAATATTTGTTGATAGCAATCGATATTATATAGTTGATAAAGACGGAAATATAGAAGGAGAATATCCTGTTAATAAGGATAAGAACCCGGGAGATTTTACAATAGGAGAAAAAGGAGAGACATTAGACGGAAGTATAGATCATCCATATGAAATTTCCTGCATAGAAGATTTGGTAGTATTATCTAATATATCAAGAGGGAAAGGAAATTATATAGAAGATGGAGAAATAAAAGAGGCAACAAAAGATACCTTTTCAGGAGATACAATAATACTAACAAAAGATTTGAATTTTAATTCGACCGTATCGTATGCAGATTTATCTATGACATGGCGTTATGATGAAGGAGAAGAAGCATATGTAATAGATGAAAAAAGTACACAAAATTTAAGAGACTTATTAATAGATAAAAATGGTGTTGGATTTGTTCCAATATGCAAAGATAGTGGAATAGGTAAATTGAATTTTAATGGAAATTGTTACAGAATACAAAATTTATATGAAAACGCTGGTACTGATGGGGGACTGTTTAGTGTATTAAATAATGCAACTATAAAAAACATAGAATTAGTAAATGTTGATATTACTAGTAGTAATTATGCAGGAGGAATAACTCAAGAATATAAGGATTGTGAATTTTATAATTGTTTTGTTTCTGGAAATATAACCGGATTAAGAGTAGCTGCTATTGGTCAAAATGGAGGAGGAAATTTAAAAGTTGTAAATTGTTGTAATTCTTCTACTCTTAATGCTACTACTTCTAGAACAGGTGGATTAATAGGATTTATAAGTGGTCCTTCGACAATTTTAAATAGTTATAATATTGGAAAAATAATCTCTACCAATGGTAATGTATCAGGATTAATAGGAGAAATATTTACTACTAAAAGTGTAGAAATAATCAATTCTTGTAGTATGGGGGGACTTTCATCAAATAGCTCTCAAAATTTTTATACGTCAGTAACTGGTGGTATGGCACAACTTAATAATTGTTATTATTTAGATGAAATAACTGATAAAAAGATGGGAATAAATGAAGGTTCTATGGAATTTTCAAGGAATATGGAAACAGTAATCACTAATTTAAATACATATGTAGAAGCACATAAAAATAATTATGCGGTAGAATTATATAGATGGAAGTTAGATTCTAATGGTTTACCAACATTTGAAAAATAATATTTGAAAAAATAAAAGACCTTTTGTATAATATCAGTATGTTATATAGGAGGTCTTTAGTTATGAATGAAGAAATAAATAAATTGACAATACGAGTAGCAGGTATTGTTCCAATGAATGGTGGATTTGTATTCATGCATAGAAAAAATGTCATAAGAAACAAAGATTATCAAGAATATTATACTTTTCCCGGAGGACATTTAGAAGAAGGAGAAACATTGGAAAAAGGCGTGATAAGAGAAATTAAAGAAGAATTTGGTATTCATGTAAAAGTAGTGAGAAAATTATATGAATTAGAAAATAGTAGAGTGAATATGAAAGAATATTTTTTCTTATGTGAATATGTGGATGGAGAATTTGGAACAGGAGAGGGAGAAGAATTTTCAAATAATCCAGAGTATAAAGAGTCAGGAGAGTACATTCCAGAAATTGTGAAAAGAGAAAAGATATCTGATTTAGTTTTATTACCATTAGAAATAAAAGAAAAATTTTTAGAAGATTTACAAAGCAGAAAAATATAGCATATTATTAATCTTAGGAAACATAGGACTAAAATTTGACACAATACGCAAAACATGTTAACATAAAACAAAATTGTGTAAGGAGGTAATTAGTATGTTATCAATTGAAACTATCAAATTTAAGTGCGATCGGTGTGGGAAATGCTGCAAGCATAGAGGAGACATTGCTTTAACACCTATGGATGTATTTCAAATTTCGAAATATTTAGGGTGTTCTTGCGAAGAAACTGTGAGAAAATATACAAGACTTTCACATCGTCATGGTAATTTTCCACAGGTTGTCATACAAGGTGAAGGGAAACAATCCACTTGCATTTTTTATGACAGAAGAATAGGGTGTAAAATATATCCAGTAAGACCGGCACAATGTTACATGTTTCCGCTTGTACCATTAACAGCTAGCACAGATCCTAATCCAAAATTTGGAATTAGAGAGTGCTATAGTAAAAGTATGACGGAGCCAGTACCTGTGCAGGAATGGATACGAAGATCTAGTGACAGGTACGAGAGTGAGAAAGAGATTTTCCACTGGTATATGGAGATATTATCAGGACTTGAAAGATTTAGTGAGGATAATCCAAATTCCAAAGACCAGATTAAAAAACTTTTATATTGTGAATATGATCTGTCTAAGGACATGGAAGAACAAATAAAACAAAATTTATCAAAAAAAATATTCTATGTGTAAAAATTTTGGGGAGGGGATTTGTAAATTCCCTTCCCATCGCACTCTATATGGAAAAATTTATTATAAATAAAAAAATCAAAAATTTGTTTGACATTTTTTTGTTTGTATGATATGATGGGACAAAATAGGAGAATGGAGTGAAGAAAATGCCAAAAAAGAAACCAGAATTAAATAGAAGAGAAAAATCAATTTTACATTTTATTGAAAAACAAATTATGACACAAGGGTATCCACCATCAGTAAGAGAAATTGGAAAAGCTGTTGGATTAAACTCAACAGCAACAGTACATGGATACTTAGCTAAGTTAGAAGAAAAGGGTTATATCAAGAAAAAGGATAAAAAAGGAAGAACCTTAAGATTATTAAAAGGTGCTTCAGGAGAGTCAAAGGTAACAACAAGTAAAGATTTCTATACACAAAAAGAATTGGTTGAAGTTCCAATTATTGGAAAAATAACGGCAGGAGAGCCAATTTTAGCGGTAGAAAATGTTACAGATACATTTCCAATTCCAATTGACTTTGTTGGAAATTCAGAAAGTTTTATGCTAACTGTAAGAGGAGAAAGCATGATAGAGGCAGGAATATTGGATGGAGACTATATTCTTGTAAAAAGACAAAATACAGCAAATAATGGAGAAATTGTGGTTGCTTTAATAGGTGACGAAGCAACAGTTAAAACATTCTATAAAGAAACAGATCATATTCGTTTGCAACCAGAAAATTCTACAATGGACCCAATTATTGTACCTGATTGTGAAATATTGGGAAAAGTTGCAGGCGTATTTAGAAAGATGTAATTTAGTAATGTATTATTTGCTAAATTAGTAATAAACAATAAATGTAATTAACCTTTTTGCACGATAGAAATTCACAAAAAATTCACAATAGAAATATTGACTAATGACACTGTGTCACATATAATAAATAATACAGTGTCATTTAATTTTGTCTAAAAATCTTTATAAATAAAGGAAAGAAGGAGAGAAATATGCTAAAAGTATTAAAAAACTTAAAAAAGTCACTAGGAGCTGTTATCGTGATTGTTATATTACTTTGTATACAAGCTACAACAGATTTAGCATTACCAGATTATACTTCAAAGATTGTAAATGTTGGTATACAAGCAGGAGGAATTACAAGCGCTATACCAGAAGTAATAACAAAAGAAGATATGGATAATATGCTTATTTTTACAGACAAAGATAATGAGATATTAGAAAATTATACAATGATTTCAGCACCAGATAAAAATGAATATGAGACACAAGAAAAGCACGAAGAAAAGCTTATAAAACAATATTTTGGAAATAACTATCAAGTTCAAGCAGATACGATTTATGTTTTAAAAGATATTGATGAAGAACAAGAAGAAACATTATCTGGAATAATAGTAGATCCATTAATGGAAATGACAACTGTTACAAATGAAGAAACAGCAAATCAAATAAAAGAGCAATTATTACAAAATGTTCCTGAAGCACAAAGAGGATATATTCAAAATATATCTTTAATGGAAATCATTAAACAAATGCCAGAAGAGCAAAGAACGCAAGTTTTAGCAGAATTTACAAAACAAATTCAGGAAATGAGTGATTCTATAAAAGAACAAGCGGCTATTTCTTCAGTAAAACAGATTTACATACATGCGGGAATTGATACTGATAAAATTCAAAATGATTATATTTTGAAAACAGGAGTACAAATGCTTGGAATTGCACTAATTACAATGATATGTGCTGTATCTATTATGTTGTTATCTTCAAGAGTAGCAGCAAAATTAGGAAAAACATTAAGAGAGAAAGTATTTAAAAAGGTAATGACATTTTCAAATGCAGAATTAAATCAATTTTCAACAGCATCTTTAATTACGCGTAGTACAAATGATGTACAACAAATACAACAATTAATTACTTTATTGTTTAGAGTTGTTGTATATGCGCCAATTATTGGTATTGGTGGATTTGTTAGAGTGCTTACAAGCACAGATAGCTCTATGGCATGGATTATTGGAGTGGCAATATTAGCTATCTTATTTATTGTAGGAACATTATTTGCTATTGCAATGCCTAGATTTAAAAAATTACAAGATTTAATAGACAAATTAAACGAAGTTTCAAGAGAAATCCTTACAGGATTACCAGTTATTAGAGCTTTTAATAAAGAGAAAAAAGAAGAAGCAAGATTTGATGTAGCAAATAAAGATTTAATGAAAACGAACTTATTTGTAAATAAAGCTATGTCAATGATGATGCCTTTATTGATGTTTATTATGAATGCAATTATGATATTAATTGTTTGGGTAGGTGGTCACAATGTTGATCAAGGTGTTATGCAAGTTGGAGATATGATGGCATTTATTCAATATACAATGCAAATTGTTATGGCATTCTTAATGATATCTATGATTTCTATTATGCTACCAAGAGCAGCAGTTTCAGCAAGAAGAATCAATGAAGTAATAGATGCAAAACCAAGTATTAAAGATAAAAAAGAAACAAAGCAATTTGATACAAATAAAAAAGGATTAGTAGAATTTAAAAATGTTTCTTTCAGATATCCAGATGCAGATACAGAAATCTTAGAAGATATCAATTTTACAGCAGAGCCGGGAAAAACAACAGCGATTATTGGTAGTACTGGAAGTGGTAAATCAACTGTTGTAAACTTGATACCAAGATTTTATGATGTTACAGGTGGAGAATTATGCATTGATGGAGTGAATGTTAAAGATGTTTCACAAAAAGATTTAAGAGACATTATTGGATTTGTACCACAAAAAGGTGTATTATTCTCAGGAACCATTGAATCAAATATTAAATATTCTGACGAAACCATGTCAGACGAAAGAATGGTAGAAGCTGCAGAAATTGCACAAGCAACAGAGTTTATTAATGAAAAAGAAAACAAATACCAAGACCCAATCGCACAAGGCGGAGGAAATGTATCAGGCGGTCAAAAACAAAGATTATCTATTGCAAGGGCTATTGCAAAAGATCCAGAAATTTTTGTGTTTGATGATAGTTTCTCAGCCTTAGACTTTAAGACAGATAGCGCTTTAAGAGAAGCACTAGCTACAAGAACGAAAAATAAAACAGTGATTATCGTTGCCCAAAGAATTAGTACCATTTTAAATGCAGACAAAATTATTGTCTTAGAAGAAGGAAAAATGGTAGGAATGGGTACACATGAAGAATTAATGAAAAATAATGAAACCTATAGACAAATTGCTTTATCACAATTGTCTGAAGAAGAATTAGGCGAGAAAGGAGGTAAGTAATATGCCGGGACCAATGGGAGGACCTAGAAGAGGTCAAACAACAGAAAGAGCGAAAGATTTTAAGAAAACTACAAAAAAATTGATACGTTCCTATTTAGTGAATTATAAAATACCAATTATTATAGTTATGATATTTGCAATTGGTAGTACGATATTTACCATTGTAGGACCTAAAATATTAGGAAATGCAACAACAGAAATCTTTAATGGATTGGTTAGTAAATTAAGTGGTGGAACAGGTATTGACTTTGGAAAAGTTGGTCAAATTGCTTTAACATTATTAGGATTATATGTTATCAGCGCGTTGTTCTCTTTTGTACAAAGATTTTTGATGACAAATGTTGCTCAAAAAATTACCTATAAATTAAGAAATGATGTAGCAATCAAAATTAATAAATTACCAATGAAATATTTTGATAAAAAGACAAATGGAGAAGTTTTGTCAATTATTACAAACGATATTGATACATTAAGTATGAACTTAAACCAAAGTATTACAGAAATTATTACATCTGTATGCACGATTATTGGTATTTTAGTTATGATGTTCTCAATTAGTTGGCAAATGACATTAATTTCATTAGTGATATTACCAATAGCAGGAATATTAGTAACAGGTATTGTGAAAAAATCACAAAAATATTTTACAAGACAACAAGACTACTTAGGACATGTAAATGGTCAGGTAGAAGAAATATATGGTGGTTTGAATATTGTTAAAGTATTTAATGCGGAAGAAAAAGTAACAAAAGATTTTGAAAAGGCAAATGATGAATTATATCATTCTGGTTGGAAATCACAATTCCTTTCAGGCTTAATGTTTCCTGTTATGAATTTCATATCAAATGTAGGATATGTAGCAGTAGCGGTAGCTGGTGGATATTTAGCAATAAATGGAACGATAACAGTTGGAAATATACAAAGTTTTATACAATACAATAAACAATTTACACAACCAATTAATCAATTAGCACAAATTTCTAACATGTTACAAGCCATGATGGCAGCAGCAGAAAGAATCTTTGAATTTTTAGAAGAACCAGAGGAAGAAGTAACTACTAAAGGAAATATAGATACATCTAAATTAAAAGGAAATGTAGAATTCAAACATGTTAAATTTGGATATGACCCAGATAGAACAATTATAAAGGATTTTAATGCTAATGTACATGAAGGACAAAAAATAGCAATTGTTGGACCAACAGGAGCTGGAAAAACCACAATGGTAAAACTATTAATGAGATTTTATGATGTAACAGATGGAGAAATTGATGTGGACGGTCATAATGTAAAAGATTTTGATAGAGGAGAACTTCGTAAAATGTTTGGTATGGTTTTACAAGACACATGGTTATTTGGTGGAACAGTAAAAGAAAATATCAAATATAGCAAAGAAGATGCAACAGATACAGAAGTTGTAGAAGCAGCAAAAGCAGCACATGTTCATCATTTTATAAAAACATTACCAAATGGATATAATTCATTAATCAATGAAGAATCAACTAACATATCAGCTGGTCAAAAGCAATTACTTACAATTGCCAGAGTTATATTAGCAGATCCAAAGATATTAATATTAGATGAGGCAACAAGTTCAATTGATACAAGAACAGAAATACAAATACAATCAGCTATGGATAATCTAATGAAGGGAAGAACAAGCTTTATTATTGCTCATAGATTATCAACTATAAAAAATGCAGATTTAATTTTAGTTATGAATCATGGAGACATTGTAGAACAAGGTACACATGATGAATTACTTGCAAAAAATGGATTTTATGCTGACTTATATAATTCTCAATTTGAAGAAGTAGAAGAGTAATGTCCAATTAGGGACGTTTCCTTTTGGACATTATGAAAATTAATATAAAGAGAATGAAAAAGTTGTTAAGATAATTGAATCAATAATTATTAAAAGGCATCAGATTTGATGCCTTTTAATAATAGTAAATATGGCATATTCGCCATATTTAGAATTGTTAATCTCTTCTCTTTCCAAAAATAGAAAGAATTCTTAAGAAGATATTGATAAAATCAAGATATAATTGCATAGCACAATAAATATATATTTTCTCTTGATTAATATCAGGTTCTAATTGTAATGCCTTAATTTTATTAATATCATAAATGGTAACCCCAAAAAATACTGCTAAAATTACCCAATCTAGTATCAAGTCAAACATAGAACTTTTAAAAATAAATAAGTTAACTAAGCTAAGAATTAAACCAATAATCAAAAATACATTTAAGTAAGTTCCCCAACTACTTAAATCCTTATTCGTTTTATACCCAATTAAACTTAAAATACCAAAAATTAAAGCAGAAGCAACAAATAAAGTGATAATTGAGTTTAATTCAAAAACAGCGAAAATAACAGATAATGTAACACCATTTAATGCAGCATATACAAAATACAGAATACCAACAACGACTGGTGGTAATTTTCTAAAAAGAAAACTAAATAGCAAAACAGCAATTACTTCTATAATAAGTAGTCCTGTAAAAGAACCTTCTAATGCAATCGTATAAAATAATCCAGAAGAATAGGTATACCAAGCGATGAGTGCTGAACCTAGTAGACCAAGAAACATCCAGAAGAATGTTTTTCCAAAAAGTTTATTTTCAGTAGATATATTATTAATCTCATTTTCTTCCATATTAAAACTCCTTTCTCTATTATATAAAATTAGTATACAAATAAAAAAGAAAATATGCAATATATAAATTTAAATTCTTAAAATATAGTAAACTTTATTGAAAATCTATCTAAAATATGTCATAGTAAAATAAAATAAAAAAATGTCCAAAAAGAAACGTCCCCAATTGGACATTTTGATTGATAGAAGGAGAAATGGTATATGAAGCAGAAAATAAAAAAAGAATTAAAGCAATTGGCAGATGAAAAGTATAAAGAATTTCATACAGGTTTATGTCCACGGAACAGGAAATATATTAGGCGTAAGAATACCAATTCTTAGAGATTATGCAAAAAAATTGTCTAAAGAATATGAAATTTATGATTTATTAAATAATATAGATAATGAATATTATGAAGAGGTTATGTTGCAAGGAATGTTGATTGGATTGCAAAAAGATAAAAGTATGCAAAACATATTAAAAGAGATAGAAGTATTCGTTCCTAAAATTGATAACTGGGCAGTTTGTGATGTGTTTTGTGCAGGTTTGAAAATAACAAAAAAACATTTAGAAGAAATGTGGCATTTTTTACAAAATTATCTAAGATCAGATAAAGAATTTGAAATCAGATTTGGCATTGTAATGATTTTAGATTATTATATAACAGAAGAATATTTGGAAAAAGATTTTTCTATATTTGATAATGTAAAAAGTGACAAATATTATGTACAGATGGCAGTTGCATGGGCGATTTCAATTTGTTTAATTAAATTTTATGATAGAACAATAGAATATTTAAAACAGACTAAAATAGATAAATTTACATTTAATAAAGCATTACAAAAAGCAATAGAATCATATCGAATATCAGATGAGCAAAAAAGTGAATTAAGAAAAATGAAAAAAATTTAAAATTATATTTGATTAATATTATTTTTATGTTATAGTAATAAGAAAAGTAGCTTTGCCACACATGTAAAATTGCTTGGAAATTATTCACCAATATAAGAAGCTTAACCTTGTTGTATACGAAAAAATCTTATATCAGGTTAAGATAGAAGTTGATTTTCCTATACAATAAAAAAGTGTGAAAAAATTTATATAATAAAAAACAAAGGAGAGAAAAAATGAGAAGAGGAAGAAGAGAATTAGTAAAAGATGTAAAAATAAATCATGCAAAAAAATCAAAAAAAATGTCATCTGAAGAAATGGAAAAGAAGAAAAAAATTATTATTAGAACCGGGATAGTTATATTAGTATTAATAGTATTATTTATAATAGCAATGATAGCTAACAATTATATTATATTAGGTAAAAATAAAACAACAAATCTAGTAATTAATAATAATAATGTAACAACAGACTTAAGAAATGAAATTATACAAGAAGATGGTGTTATTTATTTATCAGAAAAAGATATAGCTAATTTCTTCGATAAACACATTTATCTAGAAGAAGAAAATAATAAAATAATTACAACATACAATAAAAAAATTGCAGAAGTTAGTCTAGAAGATAATGTGATTAATATTAATGGGGCAAATAAAAATACATCTGCACATGCAATAGAAAGAGATGGTGTTATTTATATACCAATTTCAGAAATGACAGAAGTGTATGATATAGAAATTGGGAATATAGAAGAAACAAAAGTTATTACAATGGACTCTTTAGATAAGGAACAGAAAAAAGCAGTTGTTACTTCTAATTTAGCAGTAAAATCTTCTACTAGATTTATTGCCAAAACAATAGACAGAATAGAAAAGGGAGATAGCGTAATTGTTATTTCTTCTGATGGGAAATATGCTAGAATTAGAACTGAAAATGGAAAAATAGGATATATAAAGGCAAATAAATTAACAAATGAGTATTTGGTTAGAGAAGATATGACAGAAGAAAAACAAATTGATGGAAAAATTAATATGACATGGGATTATTATTCAGAAGTGGCTTCAGCACCTGATAGAACTGGTACAGCGATTGAAGGAGTAAATGTGGTATCACCATCATTCTTCTATATAGATGAAAATGGTAGCTTTAGAGAGAATGTAGGAGAAAGTGGAGAAAATTACATTAAATGGGCACATGAAAATGGGTATAAAGTATGGCCAATGGTTTCTAATGCTCCAGCAGCTAACGAAAGTTTAGAAATCACCTCAGAAATTATGAATAGCTATGAAAATAGAAAACAATTAATAGAACAAATTGTTGATGCATGTGTTGCATATGACTTGGATGGAATTAATATAGATTTTGAAAATATGAAACAAGAAGATAAGGATTTGTATTCTAGATTTATTATAGAACTAACACCAAGATTACATGAAATTGGAATGGTAGTTTCTGTAGATGTAACAGCACCAGATGGAGGAGAAACATGGTCAATGTGTTTTGACAGAAATGTTATTGGAGATGTAGCAGATTATATCATATTTATGGCATATGACCAAAATGGTATTTCTAGTAAAACAGCGGGAACAACAGCAGGATATAATTGGATTGAATTAAATTTAGTAAAATTCTTACAAACAGAAGAAATAGATTCAGATAAACTAATATTGGGAATTCCATTCTATACCAGAATTTGGACAGTAGATGCTAATGGAGAAGTGCTAAGAAATCCAACCGTTAATATGGAAGATATTGAAGGGGTTATACCTGATGGTGTTCAAAAAACATGGGATGATGAATTAAAACAATATTATGTAGAATATCAAGATGGAGATTATACAAGAAAAATGTGGATAGAAGATGTGGAATCTTTAAAAGCAAAAGTATCATTAGTTAAAGAGAATAATTTGGCAGGAGTAGCTTCTTGGCAATATGGAATGGAAACACAAGATGTATGGTCAATGTTAAAAGAAGAACTTAAATAATAGGAATATCATCAATTGAGATTTTAAAGAAGAACTCAAAAAATTATAAATTATTCAAAAAATCAAATGAAAGGGACGAACTATTTAAGGAGTTTGTCTCTTTTTAGGTATATATTAAAAAAATAAGATGAAATTAAATTTTAGAAAAATTCATATGAAAAAGCATTACAAAATCCTTGACAACAGTGATTTCAATGGTATAATACTAGTAAAGTGACATTTGGAGGGATTTTGACGAATGCAAAGGGAAAATGTATTTTTTTCTGTAGATAAATTTGAAGAAATGACAGATGAGCAAATTGTATTAGAAGTACAAAAGGGAGACAAACAAGCTTTATCTTATTTAATGAATAAATATAAGGAATTAGTAAATATAAAAGTTAGTAAATATTTTATGGTAGGAGCTGAAAGAGATGATATTGTTCAAGAAGGATTAATAGGTTTATTCAAAGCCATAAAAATGTTTAACAAAGAAAAGAATAACAGTTTTAAGTCATTTGCAAATATGTGTATAGAAAGGCAATTAATAACAGCGATTAAATCATCAACTAGGCAAAAACATCAACCATTAAATTGTTATTTATCATTAAATGCTTCTGCATATGACAATGAGGAAGAAAATGGAATAGAATTAATTAATACATTAGATAATAAAATGGTGGAGGATCCGCTAGAAACAGTAATGAAAAAGGAATATTATAAACAGATAGAAAGTTCAATAGAAAAATCGTTAAGTTCTTTTGAAAAACAGGTTTTAGATGGATATGTAAAAGGATATAGTTATGTGACAATAGCGAAACAATTAGATTCACCAGTGAAATCAGTAGATAATGCAATACAAAGAATTCGCAAAAAAGCAATGAAAAATATGTTAGATGAAATTTAGGAAATTTGAGAAAAACTCATTTTTCCTTTTTTTCATTGTATAGGAAAAAATCAGCTTTCATCTTGAATCTATGTGGATTTTTCGTATACTTTACACATGATTTAACGGAAAGTCATACAAAAAAGTTTAAATGTTTTAAAAATGATAAGAAGTTTTCATGAAGAAATATTTATCAATGATGTCCTATTTAAAAATAATAAAAAAGGAAAATTGAGATTATTCTCAAATTCCCTTTTCTGGGGCTTCTAACGGGAATTGAACCCGTGACCTCAGCCTTACCAAGGCTGCACTCTACCAACTGAGCTATAGAAGCAAATCTATTGAGTAAAGATCTTGTGTATAAATATAATTAAATATATCAAATATTAACACAAATCGTAATAAATTATACAATAGAAAAAAATAAAAGTAAATATTTCTGTTGACTTTTTTTCGAAAAAGTAATAAAATATTAACATAAGATAAAAACAAGTAAGAGAAAAAGTAAAATAAAGGTTATCTAAAGAGAAGATTGGTCACTGGTTGAGAGCCAATCTAGAAAAACATATTTGAAAAACTACCTCTTCAAGTTTTTGGTGAATAAGCCAAACGTGTAAGATACGTTATCATCTTTTAATTAAGTGAAAAATAGGATGGAACCGTGTATATAAAATGCACTCCTGTGGATAGAAAAATCCATAGGAGTTTTTTGTTATGTATAAGAGTTTTGGAAAAAGAAAAACAAGAAATAATTGCAAGACAATTAAATCCTATTTATCAGAAAGGGCTAAAAAGCTTGATGGGGATAGGTGTAGAACAATGTGATAGATAAATAAAAAGGAGGTTTTATTATGTTAAAAGTTACATTAAAAGACAATTCAGAAATTGAGGTGGAAAAAGGAACTAGCATTTTAGAAGTGGCAAAAAAAATTAGTGAAGGATTAGCAAGAAATGCAACTTGTGGAGAAGTAGATGGAGAAGTAAAAGACTTAAGATATGAATTACAAGAAGATTGCAATTTGGTAATTCATACATTTCAAGAAGAATATTATGGCACAAGCTGTAAAAAGATTATTCCCAAATGTGAAGTTTGCGATTGGTCCAAGTATCGATAATGGATTCTATTATGATTTTGATGTAGAAACACCATTTACAGATGAAGATAAAGCAAAGATTGAAGAAGAGATGAAAAAAATCATTAAGGAAGATTTAGAAATTGAAAGATTTTCATTACCAAAGAAAGAAGCATTAGAATTAATGAAAGATCAACCATATAAAGTAGAGTTAATAGAAGAATTACCAGAAGGTGAAGAAATCAGTTTCTATAAACAAGGTGATTTTACAGATTTATGCGCAGGACCACATTTACTTAAAACAGGAAAAGTAAAAGCAATAAAAATTCTTTCATCTTCAGGTGCTTATTGGAGAGGAAGCGAAAAGAATAAAATGCTTCAAAGAATTTATGCGATTTCTTTCCCAAAGAATAGCCAACTACAAGAATATTTAGATTTCTTAGAGGAAGCAAAACAAAGAGATCATAGAAAAATAGGAAAAGATTTAGATATTTTTATGACACATAAATTAGTGGGTTCAGGACTTCCAATGTATTTACCAAATGGAGCAACCATCAGAAGAATTCTAGAAAGATATATTCAAGATAAAGAAATTGCATTAGGATATGCACATGTATATACACCATCACTTGCCAATGTAGATTTATACAAAACAAGTGGACATTGGGACCATTATAAAGAAGATATGTTCCCTGTTATGAAAATGGATAATGAAGAAATGGTATTAAGACCAATGAACTGTCCACATCATATGTTGATATATAAACATCAAATGCACTCATATAGAGACCTACCAATTCGTATAGGAGAATTAGCACATGATTTTCGTTATGAGTCAAGTGGAAGTGTTTGTGGATTAGAGAGAGTTCGTCAAATGTGTCAAAATGATGCCCATTTATTTGTAAGACCAGACCAAATAAAAGAAGAAGTAGGAAGAGTTTTAAATTTAATCAAAGAAGTATATCAAAAAGACTTTGGATTCCCAGCATCAAGTTTTAAATATAGATTATCATTAAGAGATAAAGCAAATAAAGAAAAATATATTGATAATGATGAAATGTGGGAAACTGCTGAAAGTCAATTAAGAGAAATCTTAAAAGAATTAAATATTGACTTCTATGAAGCAGAAGGAGAAGCAGCATTCTACGGACCTAAAATTGATATTCAAATTAGAACAGCATTAAACCATGATGTGACAATTCCAACTTGTCAATTAGACTTTGCTTTGCCAGAAAGATTTGAATTAGAATATATAGGAGAAGATGGAAAAGCACATAGACCAGTCGTTATCCATAGAGCAATTCTAGGATCTTCAGATAGATTTATTTCTTTCCTATTAGAAGAAACCAAAGGAAATTTACCTGTATGGGTAGCACCTGTACAAGTGAAAATTTTACCAATTACAGATAATCAACATGAATATGCATATAAAGTGAAAGAAGAATTACAAGCAAAAGGTATTCGTGTAGAAGTAGATGATAGAAATGAGAAAACAGGATATAAGATTCGTGAAGCACAATTGCAAAAAATTCCATATATGTTGATTGTTGGTGAGAAAGAAGTAGAAGGAAATACAGTATCAATTCGTTCAAGAGAAGAAGGCGATATTGGTGCAAAATCAGTAGATGAATTTATAAAAGAAATATTGGAAAAGATAGATAATAAAAAATAAATTACTTTTCAGTGATCCAAGTTATCGTTATTGTTCAGATTAAATGCTTGGTAGCCAATATATAATATAAAATTATTCACAAATTTGTATAAGCTAAATTTTCGTAGAAATAACATAATAAAAATGTGAGACTCTTTCATTAAAAATGAACATTCCTCACATTTTTATTGGTTCTTTCTAACTTCAAATTTAGATACGCAAATTTGGTTCATTTATTTATATTATATATTGGCTACCAAGCATTTAGTCTGAACAGTAACAAGTTATCATAGGTAGATATAAAAAATCATTTGAAATAGTTGACACTAATAGAATTTTATGGTAAAATAGGTAACTGTAATCCGCTTAGTCAAGGTACATAAATACTAACAAATAGCGTTAGTTACCTTTTTTTAAGGATTAGCGAGTATACAAATAAGGGAGGTGCATTTTAGATGTACGCAATAATTGAAAGCTGTGGAAAACAATACAAAGTAGCAGAAGGAGA
>CAJFRV010000018.1:18015-43602 GCA_904419495.1 uncultured Clostridia bacterium
TGTTTTCAAAATGAAACCTAAAAAGAATTATAGAAGAAAACAAGGACATAGACAACCATATACAAAAGTAGAAATTACATCAATCAAAACAGCTGCTAAGAAAACAGAAACAAAAGCAGCAAGTGCAAAAGCTGAAACTAAAAAAGTTGCTGAAAAAGCAGAAGCTTAATGATTTTAAGAATAATGAAAATGAGATATAAAAAATCTGAACCGAAAGGAGTGAAAGAGCATGGCTCATAAAAAAGGTCAAGGTAGTAGCCATAACGGTAGAGAGAGTGAATCAAAGCGTCTTGGAGTAAAAAGAGCTGATGGTCAATTTGTTCTAGCTGGAAATATCTTAGTAAGACAAAGAGGAACAAAAGTACATCCGGGAACAAATGTAGGTAAAGGTAGTGATGATACTTTATATGCATTAGTAGATGGAACAGTTAAATTTGAAAGAAAAGGTAGAGATAAAAAACAAGTTAGTGTTTATCCAGTAGAATCATAAAATATATATGAGAGAATCAAGTTATAAGCTTGGTTCTTTTTTTGTCCAATTGGGGACGTTTCTTTTTGGGACATTTTTTGATTTTGTATTCATAAAATAGTATATAAGTAAATTTATGAAAAAAATGCATGTGAATAAAATTATATTATAAGACATAGTTTTTTATATACTATGTTTATATATCAACAATCAATAAAAAATATCTCAGATAGAGGTGTCACTAATCGGACAATCAGTTGTAGAAAAATATTCAAAATATTTCTAAAAAACCATTTACATTTTTCGAAAATTTGTATAAAATATACTAAATTGTGTTATTTTGTCATAAACGAAAGAAAATCAAAAATGAAAGGGAGTATATCAATGAAAATATTGATGTTAACATGGGAATACCCACCAAGAGTAGTAGGAGGGATTGCAAGAGTTGTATATGATTTATCAAGAACTTTGCTAAAAGATGGTCATGATGTAACAGTAGTTACATATAAAGATGGAGATGCTCCGTATTTTGAAGATGATAGAGGGGTAAAAGTATATAGAGTAGATAATTATATGATTAACCCTAATAATTTTATAGATTGGATTATGCAATTGAATTTTAATTTAATTGCAAAGGCAAATGAAATTATAGCAGAACAAGGAAATTTTGATGTTATCCATGCACATGATTGGTTAGTGGCATATGCTGCTAAAACACTAAAAAATTCATATAATATACCAATTGTTGCAACTATACATGCAACAGAGGCAGGAAGAAATAGTGGAATTCATGATGACACACAAAGATATATTAATGATACAGAATGGATGCTAACTTATGAAGCTTCAGAAGTAATTGTAAATAGTAATTATATGAAAAATGAGCTACAAAGATTATTTGGATTACCTTATGAAAAAATAAATGTTGTACCAAATGGAGTAAATTTAAATTTATTTAATGGAGTAGAAAGAGACTACAATTTCAGAAGAAGATTTGCCATGGATAATGAAAAAATTATCTTATTTATGGGAAGATTGGTTTATGAAAAAGGTGTTCAACATTTAATTAGTGCTATGCCAAAGATTTTAAATGGATATCATGATTCAAAATTAGTAATTTGTGGAAAAGGTGGAATGTTAGACGAACTACAGGCACAAGTAAATGCTATGGGAATTGCTAATAAAGTATATTTTGCAGGATATATGGGTGGAAAAGATGTTCAGAAAATGTATAAAGCAGCAGATATAGCTGTATTTCCAAGTACTTATGAGCCATTTGGAATTGTAGCATTAGAAGCAATGTTATCAGAAAATCCAGTAGTAGTATCAGATATTGGAGGATTAAATGAAATTGTTCAGCATAGAGAAAATGGAATGAAAGCATACTGTGGAAATCCAAATTCAATAGCAGATTCTATATTAGAATTATTATATGATCACAAATTATGTGCGGATATTACGAAAAAAGCAAAAAATAAAGTTAGAAATGAATATAATTGGAGTAAAATCGCACAAGATACACATTTCACATATCAAAAAGCAATTTGTCAATCAATGGCTGAAAAACAAAAAAGAGAGATTGAACAAGAAAGAGCTAAGAAAACGAAGAAAACAATTAAAGGTGATAATGAAATTACGAATTTACTTAACTTTAGAAAACGTCAAGCTTATGCTTAATAAAGAAAGATATATAAGAAATAGGTTGGTAGAATATGAAAATAATACCAACCTATTTTTTATTGCATAAGAAGAATAATTTTTTATCTTACCATTTTTAGGATTTTTCTTCATACAAAAGTAAATTTATAAAAAATTAAAGAAATTTCACAAATTCTACAAATTTAGCAAAAAAATGGTGTATAATATAAATACAAAAAAGAAGTGTAAAAATATAACGGTAAATAATGCTGTAAATTAAATAGAAAGGGTAGGAAATATGGCTGAATTTAAATCAGGATTTGTAACATTAGTTGGAAGAACAAATGTAGGAAAATCTACATTATTAAATTTATTAGTAGGAGAAAAAGTAGCGGCAATTGCAAACAAGGTACAGACAACTAGAACAGCGATTAAAGGAATCGTTAATAGAACAAATTCTCAGATTGTATTTACAGATACACCGGGGATTCATAAACCAAAACATAAATTGAATGAAACAATGAATGAAACATCATTTGCTAGCATACCAGATGCAGATATTATTTTATTTTTAATAGAAGCAACAAGCGAAGAGATAGGCAAAGGCGATCAATTAATTTTAGAAAAATTAAAAGAGGCCAAAAGAAAAACGATATTAATTATTAATAAAATTGATTTAGTAAAAAGAGAAAGCTTATTACATCTAATTGATATTTATCGTAAAGAATATGATTTTGAAGCAGTTATACCAATTTCAGCAACCAATGTGAAGTACAAGGAAATAATTTTAGAAGAAATTGAAAAGAACTTAAAAGAAGGACCTGCATATTATGATATAGAAGAGTACACAGATCAAACAATGAGACAATTGGCAGAAGAAACGATAAGAGAAAAAGCATTAAAACTTTTACAAGATGAAGTACCTCATGGAATTTATGTTGAAGTTGAAAAAATGAAGTTAAGAAAGAACAAAAGAAATGAAGAAATCTATGATATAGAAGCAACTATTTATTGTTTAAGAGAATCACATAAAGGAATTATTATCGGAAAAAATGGAGAAATGTTAAAAAGAATTGGGAGAGCAGCAAGAATAGATATGGAGGAAAATTTTGGATTAAAAATTAATTTAAAAACTTGGGTAAAGGTGAAAGAAGAGTGGATAGATAATCCATCAATTGTTAATAAATTTAAATTACAATAATTAAAGTTTAATTGAATAATAAAATCAAATTTGCAAAAGATAATAGTAAACTTAAAAAATGGAGATGATAGCTTATGATAAAAAAGATTGCATGGGAGGCATTTAAAAATACTGGGGATATAAATATGTATTTAGAATTAAAGCAAATAGAAGATATAGAAGATAAAATAGATAAAAATAATTTTGATCAAAAAATGCTTACAGACAAAGAAAAATTAATAGATATAGAAAATAATAATTACACAATAAATTGAAAGTTTAGTAGAAAAAGATAAAGTATAATAGTTAGAGGGAAAATATGGCAACGATAAAAATAAAAGGAATTGTACTAGCAGAAAATAATATGGGAGATTATGATAAAATGCTTACCATATTAACACCAAATTTTGGAAAAATTTCATGTGCAGCCAAAGGAGCAAGAAGACCGAAAAGTGCTCTTTTGGCTGGTACACAACTTTTTTGCTTTGGAGAATATTTAGTATATCAGGGAACAAGTACATATCATATGAATTCTTGTGAGACAATAGAGATGTTTTATAAAATAAGAACAGATTTAGACAAGTTAAAATATGCAATATATTTAAACAAAATTGTATTAGATGTAACAGAGGAAAATGAAAATTGTTACAATATACTTCAGTTATATTTAAATGCATTATACATGATAGCAGAAACAGAAAAAGATAAAGAATTTATTGTTAGTATATTTAAAATGAGATTGCTAAGTTTATTGGGATTTACACCAAGAATTACAACATGTGTTGCATGCAAAGGAAAAGAGAAACTGAATTACTTTAGTATAAAAGATAATGGATTTAAATGTGAGGCATGTAGCAAACAAGATAAATCTTCTATTTTTATGTCTGAAAGTACAGAAAATGCGATAAAATATACAATAACAGCTCCAGCTAAAAAAGTTTTTTCTTTTAATTTGAAAAATGAATCTTTAGAAGAATTTAAATTAATTACAAAAATCTATTTTAATGAGAAATTAGAAAAAGAATATAAAATAGAAGAAATATTTTAGTGTTTATCAAATTTATCATTGATTAGGCTAAAAGCTATAATAATTTATTTGGAAATATAGTAATTGATTAGATTAATAATAAATTGAATAGTAACATAATTTGAAATATAAAAGGAAAACTTAGGAAAAAGGTTGAAAAAAAATAGAATAACATATATAATAATCATATAGCATAATAATGAAACATGAAAGAAGAAGGGAGCGATTTTTATGAAAATAAAAATAATAGGAAAGGAACTAAAGATAACAGAAGCAATAAACGATTATGTTGAAAAAAAATTAGACAGAATTGATAAATATTTTGATAATGCAGAAGCAGATGTTACTTTAAGAACAGAAAAAAATGAACAAATAGCAGAAATATGTGTATTAGCAGGAGGGGAAAAATATAGAGCAGTAACAGAGGATAAGGATATGTATGCATCTATAGATAAAGATATAGACATATTGGAAGGACAAATCAGAAAGGTAAAAACAAAAAGAGAAAAGATATTAAGAGAAGGAAGTTTAAAAATGATGGAAACATCTGAAGATAAAGTTCCAGAAATAACAAATGAAATTATAAAAACATCATATTATGAAATTAAACCAATGTTACCAGAAGATGCAATGCTTAAATTGCAAGAAAAACCAACACATAATTTCTTAACATTTATAAATGTAGAAACAGGAAAAGTAAATGTTATACATAAATTAAAAGATGGTAAAAATTATGGATTAGTGGAACCAGAAGCTTAAATAAATATAAAATATAAAGGCAGGAAATCAAATCCTGCCTTTATGTATTTTTAATTAAAATATATAAAAACAAAATTTAACTTTCTGCCTAAGTTAAGCATAATTAGTGCTATTTAAGGTGTAAAACAACTATTTCATTTGTTGTTCAGCTTGTTGTATCATTTTTCTAACCATGTTACCACCTATTTTACCAGCGTCTTTAGCTGAGATGTCACCATTGTATCCATCTTTTAAATTAACACCAACTTCACTAGCTACTTCATATTTGAATTTATCTAAAGCGCTCATTGCTTCTGGAACTAATTTTTTGTTACTGTTATTTGCCATTGTTTATTCACCTCCAGTATATATACTTCTAAGAAAAAACGATTGTTTTTTCTAATACTATCATTTGCAATATTAGAAAAAATAAACAGGAAATTTTTTCAAATGAAAAAAATAAACAAACTAGATTAAAAATATATTAATAGAGTAATACATAAAAATTGAAAATTCTTATATGCTGAAAAATAATCTTGACATAAAAAAAAATAAATATATAATAAGAAAAGTGGCTTCGCCCAATGTGGAATATAACAAGGAGGAATTTATGTATAAGTTAGTTGCAATAGATTTAGATGGAACAATGTTAAATAGTTATGGAGAAGTAACTACAAAAACAAAGGAAGTTATAAAAAAATGTATTGATAAAGGTGTATATATTATTTTAGCATCAGGAAGACCAATTGATTCTATAAAAAGCATTGCAAGAGAAATTGAAAGTCAAGAATATTTCATAGCTGGAAATGGTGCTTTAGTATATGATATGAAGGAAGATAAAATTATATACGAAAATTATATGAAAAAAGAGAAAGTGCTAGAGATTATAAAAATATGTGAAGAAAACAGTATAGCTTATAATGTATATACAGATAGAACGATCATAACTTCAAGTTTGAAATTCAATGTATTATATTATTATAAAGAAAATTTGAAAAAAGAAGAAGATAAAAAAACGAATATTAGTATTGTAGAAAATGTATATGAATATGTAAAAAATATGGAAGAAGAAAAATTCTTAAAAATAACCATTTGTGACGAAAATAGTACTATATTTAATTCAATAATAAAAAAAGTCAAAGAAATAAATGAAATAGATGTTTTAGAAGTTTCCCATATGTCAAGAAAATTGATAGAACAAGGAACAGAACAAATACCAGTAGAATATTTTTATACAGAAATTACAGCAAGCGATGTTGATAAATGGAAAGCAATAGAATTTTTAATAAAAAAATTAGACATAAATCCAGAACAAGTTATGGCAATAGGCGACAATATGAATGACAAGAAGATGATAGAAAATGCAGGTTTTGGCGTTGCAATAAAAGGGAGTACACCACAGGTGATTGCCGTGGCACAATATGTTACAGATACTAATAATCACGATGGTGTAGCAAAGGTTTTAGAAAGATATATCCTGTAATATTACAAGAATGTTACAGGTATATTAATTTTTAATGACAGTGATAGATTTCATTGATTTTAAGAAATGGATGCGTTAAAATAAAATAGATAGAAATTTGTAAAAAAATATACAAAAATAAAGATAAAGGGAGGAATTTGTAATGGCAACAAATCCAATGCAAAGAAAAGCAAGAAATTCATTTTTATTAGGAATGTTATTAATGCTAATTATAACAGGAGCAGTTATAGCATTTTTGATACTACAATTAACAAATATGAAGAAAAAAGAGAAGGAAGAAGCAGCGTCTTATGTAACAGTATATACGTTAAATAAAAATGTGGAATCTGGAGAAGAAATAAATGCAAATGAGGACTTAACAATTACACAAGTAGTAAAGGATAATGCACCAACAGATTATCTTACACCTTCAGATTTAGGAACAACAAATATAGCAAAAATTTCAATGACAAAAGGAACTGTTGTATCAAAAGAAATGTTATATGTTGACGAAAATGTAACTGGAAATGATGTAAGAAAACAAGAATTTAATATGTTTATATTACCAACAGATCTACAAACAGGGGATTTTATAGATGTAAGACTATTAATGCCTAGTGGAGCAGATTATATTGTTGTATCTAAAAAGAAAGTAGATATTCCAGCAATTTCTGGTGTAGATGCAACTGGAACAATTTCAATTGAATTAAGTGAAGATGAAATCAATATGATTAGTAATGCAATAGTTGATGCATTTAAAACAAATGGTGCAAAACTATATGTAAATAAATATACAGAGCCAGGCTTACAAGAAGCATCAACACCAACATATCCAGTAAATCAAGAGGTAATGCAACTAATTAATGATAATCCAAACATTCTTGAAGAAGCAAGAACAGCACTATGGAATAGATATAATGCAACACAAAGAAACGATGTGCTTAATCCAGCAGTAAACAATGAGGATGCACAAGACAACTTAGAAGAAAAAATGGAAGAAAGTGTTACAAATTCTACAACAATAAGACAAGAATACTTAGAAGGATTATCAGCAGAAGCAGCAGCTGCTACTTCTGCAACAAATACGACAAGCAATACAACAAAATAAACAAAATCAAAGAAAGGAATTGACTATGAAAAAGATAGGATTTATAGGAATGTATGACAAAACAGATTTATTACTTAATATTGCCAAAATTTTAACAACAATGAAGAAAAAAGTAATTGTAGTAGATTCAACAATTATGCAAAAAGCAAAATATGTTGTACCAGTTATAAATCCTACAGTTACATATATTACAGATTTTGAAGATATTGATGTTGCCGTAGGTTTCAAGGAAGAAAAAGAAATAAAAGGATATTTAGGTATTAGTGAAAAAGAAGACCTACCTTATGACGTTATGTTGATTGATGCAGATAATGAAGAGGCAATTGTAAACTTTGAATTGACGATTAATCCCAAAAATTATTTTGTTACTTCTTTTGATTTATATTCTTTAAAAAGAGGATTAGAAATATTAAGTAATTTAAAATCTCCTATAGGATTAACAAAAATTTTATACACAAAAGAAGTTTTAAAAGAGGAAGATGATTACTTAAACTTTCTATCATTAGGATATAAAATTATGTGGAACGAATATAGAATTTATTTTCCAATCGAAAATGGAGATTGGTCAGTACTTGCAGAGAATCAAAGAGTAGCAAAAATAAAGTTTAAGAAGTTAAGCACACAGTACAAAGATAGTTTAGTTTATATAGTAAGTGAGATTTTAAATGATACAAGTGAAAATCAAATCAGAAGAGCAATTAAAATCATAGAAAGAGGAGTATAAATCATGTCAATTGTAACATTTTATAATAGTAGCAGAGAACAAACGGGAAAAACTATGTCGATAGCAGCAATTGCTACATATATGGCAATCGAACATAATTATCGAATACTAGTAATATCTACCACGAACACAGAAGATGCTTTTAAAAGTTGCTTTTGGGAAGAAAAAAAGAAAAAGAAAAGAAATTTAGGAATTTTTGGACCTAATGCTAGTGTAGAAATAGAAAATGGTGTTGAAGGATTAGCCAGAATTATTAGAAGTAATAAAATAACACCAGATATTATTACAAATTATACAAAAGTTGTTTTTAAAGATAGATTTGAAATATTGTTAGGATGTGAAAAACCACCTGCTGATGGGACAGTTATAGAAACAATATATCCTAATATTATACAAGCAGCAAATCAATATTATGATTTGGTATTTGTAGATTTAGATGAAAACATTGATGAAGAAACAAGAAAAACAATTATATATGATTCAGATATTATCGTAATTAATATGTCACAGAGACTAAAAAGCATTAATAAATTTATGGAGTTAAGAGAACAAAATCAATTGATTAAGTCTAAAAAAGCATTAATATTAATAGGAAGATATGATAAATATTCAAAATATAATGCAAAAAACATATCAAGATATTTAGGAGAGAAAAATCAAGTATTAACGATACCATATAATACATTATTTTTTGAAGCAGCAGAAGAAGCTGGTGTACCAGATCTATTTTTAAGATTTAGGAAAAATTTAGATCCAGAAGATCGAAATGCTTTTTTTATAGAAGAAGTAAAAAGAGCTGCAGAAAACATAGTTTATCGATTACAAGACTTGCAAATGAAAATGTAAAAGAAAGGAGACCTTATAATGACAATAACAAACATATTACTAAGTTTAGTTGTTTTGGGAATCGCTGTATTTTCAATCTACTATGTCTTGAAAAAGAAAAAGACTGAACAGGTAGAAGAAACAATTAATGTAGATGATAAAACTTACACATTAGATGTGATGAAAGCTTTTATCAAAAAAAGGTTAGATGAAATAACAAAGGTTAACTTGTATGATATAGGTCTTTCAGAAGAAGAATTAAAAAGAAGAAAAAATAAGAAATATGAATTGAAAAAGGCATTAAAAGGATGTACATATGGTGATGTTAATGATAAGAAATATGTTAAAGAGTTAATTTATGATTTGCTATCACAAGAATATGGTGTAGATGAGACAAATATATCTAAAGCAATACCTTTTGATATTCCATCTTTGCTAACAGCACAAGACAAATTTGACATATTAATTTATGTCTTTAAGAAAGAATTTGGCTATGAAGCATTGGCTGAAATGATAAAAAAATATAATTTAGATGTATTAAAATATGTTGAAGGAGAAGCAAAACCTTCATATGTAATTACAGAACAAGAAATTAGTGATATTTATGAGAAAGAAAACATTACATTATCTTTTTCAGATAAATTATCTGTTGTTGTTCAAAGAATATATCAACATTATAAAGGATATAGTAGTATTGATGAAATTAGAGATATGAATATTGACGGTGTTTCTGGTGGTGTATCAGGATTACCAGAAAGCTTTTTGAGTCAAGTTGCACAAACAGATGGAGATTATTTAAGTCAAATAGCAGAACATAAAGTACCAAGAGCATGTGATAGTATTTGGATTATGTTTAGAGGTAAATCTATTCGTTTAGCTTTCTTATCATTTGGTACAGAAGCTGAATTAAAAAGAGTCTGCCAAAATATTTACAAATATAATAATCCGGGACAATTATCAGATACAAATGGTTATAAAATTAATGAAATGAAAGATGGTTCTCGTGTTGTTGTTGTAAGACCATCAATGTCAGAAACATGGGCATTTTTCGTAAGAAAATTCGATGTTAAGAGAGCAGCACTAGAGCAAATTGTTCACGGTCCGGGTAAAGAAGAAGCAATAGATTTATTAAAATATTTAGTAAAGGGTGCCAGAATTATATCACTTACTGGTGAGCAAGGTTGCCGGAAAGACAACAATGCTTATGGCTATGATTGAAAATATATATGAAACAATGAACCTTCGTATTACAGAAACTGCATTCGAGTTACACTTAAGAAAAATTTATCCAACAAGAAATATTTTATCAATGAGGGAAACAGAAACAATATCTGGACAAGATTGTTTGGACGTTCAGAAAAAGACAGATGGTTCTGTTAACATCATTGGTGAGGTTGCAACAGACCCCGTAGCATCTTGGATGATTCAATCTGCACAGGTTGCATCAAAATTCACTTTATTTACACACCACGCAAAGACTTTTCCAGACTTAGTAACAGCATTAAGAAACTCAATGTTAAGAGCAGGTGTATTCAAAGATGAGAAAACAGCAGAAGAGCAAGTTGTTCAAGTATTAAACTTTGATATTCACTTAGTAAAAGACTTTAGAGGAAGAAGATATATTGAGAGAGTAACAGAATGTATACCAGTAGAAGATAAAAATGAATATACATTTGATCATAGAAATGAAAAAACATTAGAAGGAAAATTTGATAAGTTTTTTGATAATGCAACACATTATTTTACAAAATCAACTGATAAGAAATTATATATTTACAGAAATATATTAGAAAATATTGACGGAGAATATGTAATGACAAACCCAATTACAGATCAGAACATAAAAGAAATGAGAAACAATATGGATGAATCAGATATTGAAGGATTTGATAAATTTATTGAAAGAAATTGGGGAGCAAAGAAAAGACAAACAGCACAAGTAAGTGCAACAGTGGTTGGAACTGAAAGAAGGGGAAGACCAAGAAAAACAGAAATATAGAAAATAGAAAAGGAGGTGCTATTCTAAGTGTCTAATCAAGTTATATTTTATATAATGGGTGGCTCAGTAGCAGTATTAGTCATTATTGTACTAGTGTATTATATATTATCTAAAAAAATGCAAAAATCTGAGTATAGACAAATCAAAAAATTACAGCAAGGAACAAAAGAAAAGAGCTTTTCAACAGAGATTTTGTATCAAAGATTATATATTACATATGCTAGAATCCCATTTTTAAAGCGATATATCTTAAAATTAAGAAGAAGATTAGAAATTATTAATATAGATGATGAATATAATACCAGAAAAGATTCAGCAAGAATATTAACAAGGGCACTTGCAATAGTAATTCCAACAGCAATCTTAACAATATTGATAACCAAAAGTAACTTTTTATTGATGATAATTTTATTAATATTTGAATTGTTTATGGTAGATACATTGATAGATGGATCTATTGATAAAAAAGATACCAATCTATTAAAAGAACAATTAGATTTTTTCTCAGAAATTAGACATGCATATCACGAATTTAATATGGTTGAAGAGGCAATTTACCAAGTATCACAAGATGATGAAATGGATATATCTAGACAGGGAGAAAAAATTTATGAAATATTAATTTCAGATGATCCTGAAATGGAACTTGAGAAATATTATGATATAGCACCAAATGTATTTTTGAAAGAGTTTGCAGGTATATCATATTTAACGAAAGAATTTGGTGATAGGAAAGTAAACGGAGCATCATTATACTTAAAAAATATTAATAATATTACCAAAGAAATGCAATTGGAAATTTTAAAACGAGATAAATTAAACTATGTATTTCAAAGCTTATCTTTAATATCAATTGCACCTATATTGTTGTTAGAACCATTAAAAAGTTGGTCAATCGACAATTTCTCTTTCACAGAAAGTTGGTATAATGGAAAACCGGGAATGATTGTACAAATATTGATATTAGTATTGACATTTGTATCTTATGTTTTGGTTAGAAGATTAAAAGACAATGGCTCAACAGGAATGAATACAAAAAATACAGAAAATCCATGGCAAGCAAAACTATATAAAAAGAAATTTGTTAAAAAAATTGTGGACATGTTTATTCCAAAAGATGGAACAAAAGAATATAGAAAAGTACAACAATTATTAAAGGATGCAGCTTCACATTTAAAAATGGAATGGCTATATATCAATAGAATAACATTGGCCATTGTAACATGTATTGTGTCATTAATTGTATTTGTATATTTACATCAATTGGCAATAGATTATGTGTACACTGAGCCAACAACAACGTATAATATTCTGCGGAGAAATGACAGAGAAAGATAAAGAAAATGCTATGGAAATTACAAGACAAGATAATGAAATTATAGATCAATTTAGGGGAAAATTAGATACGACTGTAGCACAAGTACAAATTGCTGTGGAAAGAGCAGATTATTATGAAGAAGCAGAAGATGAGGAAATAGAACAGGCTGCAGAAAGAATTTTTGATAAAATTCAAATTGTTAATAGCGAATATATGAAATGGTTTGAAGTATTACTATCTTTTGTATTTGCAATTATTGGATATATGGCACCAATTTGGATGCTTATGTTCCAAGCAAAAATGAGACAAATTGAAATGGAAGATGAAGTAATGCAATTCCAAACAATTATATTAATGCTTATGAGAATCGAAAGAGTTAATGTTGAAATGATTCTAGAATGGCTAGAAAGATATGCTAATATCTTTAAAGATCCAATATCAAAATGTTTAAATAACTATGAAGCAGGAGCATGGGAATCGTTAGAAGCGATGAAAGAAGAAATTAGTTATATGCCACTTGTTAGAATTGTAGAAAGTATGCAAGCAGCAGTTGAAAAAATACCAATTAGGGATGCTTTTGACGAGTTAGAGTCAGAAAGAGATTATTATCAAGAAAAAAGAAAAGAATCAAATGATAGATTAATCAAAAGAAAAGGTATGATAGGAAAAGCAATAGGATTTGCACCAATGGTATGTATGTTTGTAGGCTATTTAATTATTCCATTAGTATTCATTGGTTTGACAAGTATGTCAAGTTCATTTACTACAATGACATCTCAAACTATGTAAAAAGAAGGAGGAAAAAACATGGAAAATGCATCAAAAGCTTTATTAATTGCAGCAAGTGTTTTGATTGCTATCGTTATAATTGGTGCATTTATGTTAATGATGACAAGTTTGACTGATTATCAAGATAAATCATATCAGTCAACACAAGATGCACAAATAACAGAATTTAACAATTTATATCTTTCTTATAATAGAAAGGATGTCAGAGGTAGTGATGTTGTATCACTTATGAATAGAATTGTAGATTATAATGATACAAAAAGTGATGAAGCAGGATTCACAGAAATGGGAATAACTATCAATATGAATGGTTACAATAGTGATTTATCTTATGATGGAAGAAATCGACTAGTGACAAGTAACCAATATGATGAAGAAACGATTAAAAGTATTGTGGGGAGTCCATCTTCTGTTAGTGGAGGAGCTACAACAGGAAAAATTAGAGAAATTGAAAATCGATATCAATCAAAATATGCTAATCAACTTGCAGCTGAAATTGCTAATATTATGGATATACGTGATGAAAATGAATTTAATACAGAAAAATTCTTGCCTAAAACTTTATCTTCATATGGAGTTAGTTTAGCAGATGTAAAAGAAGATGCTTTGTATTATTATGAATATGTACAATTCAAACGAGCAAGATTTGATTGTATTGGAACAGAAAACGATAGAAATACAGGAAGAATTATCAATATGGAATTTGAATGTACAGGAATGGGAGTTTAATATGGAAAATGCATCAAAAGCATTATTGATGGCAGCAGGAGTTTTAATTGGACTTATGATTTTTTCTTTAGCAGCATATCTGTTTACACAATTTGGTGGAACTTCAGCACAAATACATGAAAATATAGAGACAAGTCAGATAGAAGAATTTAATAGTCAATTTACATCTTATCAAGTACAAGACCGAGTTACAATACACGATATTGTTTCTATGGCAAATTTAGCAACACAAAATAATCAATATTATGAATTCCCTAAACAGACTGCTACAGGAAATAACAATTATATAGCTGTCATCTTAAATGGTAATTCAATAGAATATGGATTTGGGACAGGAAGGGATGTCATAGAAGAAAAATATAATGAATTAATTTCAAGGGAAGTAAACAGTATAAATAATACGTCAGGATTAAAAAATTATTCAATACGTGTCGAAATTAGTGATGTGACAAAAAGAGTTTTTAGAGTTATTTGTACAGAAGTATAAAAGTAAAAGGTGAAACATGAAAAAGATAATTATATTTTTAATAATTGTATTAATGATTGTTGCAGCAATTTCATATATGTATTTAAACTATAAAGCAATATCAAATGATGCCAAAGTAAGAAATGTGCAATATGAAAGTTATGAAGGAAAGGAAATATATGGAACAGATTTAGCAACATTAATTAATAAAGCAACAGATGAAAATATTCGAAATGAAATCAAAAAAGAGGATACAGGATTGTATATAGATAATGAAACAAATTCTATAAGAATTGATATTCATTTTACTGATGATGATACAATTCATAGTATGGAAGAAATATATAATAGTGGAACAGATACATTTATGCAATATTATAATCAAATAAGGTTTAAATGTACAAAAATAGAGCATCATAGTAAAACAAAATTAGTAAGCTATATGTTTTTTGAACAAATAGCTTCATGAAATAAGTTATTAAAGTTACTAAATATAAAAATTTAGTAAAAAAATATATAAATAAATAATAAAAGGAGGAATTTATTATGGAGAATGCATCAAAAGCATTAATCATCGCAGGTGCTATATTACTTGCAATTTTAATTATTTCACTAGGAATTTTAATTTACAACCAAGCTTCAGGTGTTGTAAATGATAACGCTATGAGTGAGGTAGAATTAAATAACTTTAATCAAAAATTCACACAATATGAAGGTGGAGCTGTAAGAGGAACAACAGTAAGAGCTATTTATCAAGCAGTTTTATCAAATAATATTACACAAGACTCAACAGATAGACAAATTGAAGTAGATGGACCTTCTACTATGGATGAAACAGATGTACAATTACCAGATGATCTTAATGAAAACATTAGAACAGGAGCTTCTTATACTGTTTCATGCGAAATGGGAACAGATGGTGGAGAAGCAGGTTTAGTACAAGTTATACATATTACAGAAAATTAGTAAATCAATAAGAAAGGATGATATATTATGGAAAATGCAGTAGAAGCTTTAAAAATGGCAGCAGCCGTTCTAACTTTTGTATTGGCATTGGGAATTGGTATGTCATCCTTTTCTCAAGCTAAACAAACTTCAGAAATCATTTTAAGATATACAGACAGAGAATCTAATACACAATATACTGAAGATCTTGGAACAACAGAGAGAATTGTTGGAAAAGAAACGATTATACCAACAATATATAGAGCATATAAAGAATATTATAAAATTTATTTTTACTATAATGATGGAACACCAATAGAATTATACACAAAAATGCAAAATGGAGTTAGAGTATCTGTAAATTGTATAGATTCAACAGAAGATATATTAGGTAGTGACAGACAAGAAGATAATTTTATAATGGCATTATTATATGGTTCACAAGCAGATTTAAAAGATGAAAATGGAAATCCAATATCATTTTATGATTTTAACCAATCTTTAAAAGCGGGAAATTCAGGAATGGACTTGAATAATAGCGATTTTCGTGATATAATATCAAATAATAGTAGTCGATTTCTAGAAAGATTTGGTGTATATTATCCAAGTCAAGCTAGAGAAGGAGCAGGAGAAGGTGCAGAAGGAACTGAAAATGTAGATGCACAGACTACAAATGAATTAAAAATGAGAGTTATATCTTATTATTTACAATAATAAATAGCAAATGTACAATATAATAATGTTATTATAGGAGGTATAAAAAATGTCAAGTTTAGGTGATACATTTATAACAATATTTGGAATTGTTTTAGCAGCAATATTAATGTTTGCTTTTCCGTTAATGTCAATGTCTGATAGAACAGATGACATTGTAACAATGACTGCACAAACAGCCACAACAGAATATGTAGATGATGTTAGAACAAGAGGAAAAATTACAATGGATAATTATTCGGCATTTGAACAAAGACTTGCTTCTACAGGAAATGCATATGATATTGAAATGGAAGTAAAAGTATTAGATGAAAACCCGGGAAAAAAGACAACACAAGCAAATTATACCAAAATAGGTGAAAATGTTTATTATTCAATGTATACATCACAAATATTAGATGCAATGAATGCAAATGGTGGAGTGTTGACATTAAAAGAAGGAGATATGTTTTCTACAAGTGTAAAAAATACGAATACAACATTATCACAACAATTGAAAAATTTCTTTTATACAGTAGCTGGAAATGATACTTATGCAATAGCAGCACAACATGGTGGATATGTAACAGCAAATGGAAGTGGAAAATAGTTTTGAAGAAAGATAATAGCCTGTAATTAAAAGTTACAGGCTATTAAAAAATAAAGATACAAAGGAAAGATGCGTTTATGAAAATTCAATATTTAGCCGTTGTTTTTGTTATTATAATGTTACCAATATCATTAATATTTTCAGCATATACAGGTGCGCAAGTTGATACATTAAAATTACAAATATCTTACGATATAAAATTAGATAATGCCACTTATGACGCAATTAAAGCATTTCAATTAAACACAATTAATAGTAGTACTTCTGATTTGACAAACTCAAAAATAAGAGATATAGAAGCAGCAGCCAATAGTTTTTTTACTTCAATTGGAACAGCATTTAATATGTCTGGATATAATAGTGAAGTGTTAAAAGAATATGTTCCTGCTTTAGTATTTACAATGTATGATGGCTTTTATATATATTCGCCATTTGAAAATACATTAGATGATGAAACGGCACAAAATTTGAGTCAAAATCCGAATGCAGAATATACAGCGGGAGAAAAAGTTACAGGGTTAAAACCTTATATATTTTATAGTTGTAGATATGTGAAGTCAGGAATTGATGTTGTAATAACTTATTCTTTGGATAATTATATAACAATACAAGGAACAGCAAATGGAAAAGCGATAAATGATGCAGGATATTTAATAGATGATGTTAGTACATCTGGATCAAATGTATATTATAGAGGAGTAAGAATAGAGCCAGAGGCACAATTATATGAATATGTAGAAGATCAAGAAGAAGATAAACAATATCCATATATAAAAATAAACGGTGCAAAGTATTATTGGGATCAAGAGTATGATTCAGGAAATGGTTCATGGTTTTATTTTATGAATGGAGAAAGAATGTATGGGCAAGACAATTTTCAACTTGGAAATAATGATATGGCTTATAGATATTATCGAGAAGCTGCTGAATTTAAGGATAGAATATTAAATGAATATGGATTAGGAAGTTTAACTTCTGCTGATGCAAGAGATGAAAATGGACAACCAATTGCAAATCTTACAGATGCAGATGGTAATGTAGTCTATAATTTCGTGGGTGGAAATTATAATATTTTTGATTTTAATAATGGAGGCGTCTCTATAGAAGAACCAACATCAGATTTTAACCAACATAGATTGGCAGTCATTCGATATGTGATAGAAAGGAATTTGTCAATTGCTTTAGCAAACTATAACAATTACGGTTCTGGAAGCTATGAATTTAGTATGCCAAAGTTAGCAGAAGAAGATTGGGAAAGAATATTAAACAATGTATCTTTAATTAGTTTTTTACAAGGATTAAGTATTGGTGGAAAAGTATATAACGGATATTCTGTTATTAATAATAATAAAAACGAAGAAGTAGTAACAGAAGATTCTATATATATCACAACAAATGATGGATATTTTCATAGAGCAACAGAAAGAGATTTAATTGGTAGAAGTGATATCAAAATGGGTGTATTTAATATTGACTTTGAAAGAAAAGGAGTTACTAATAACACTCAAGGACAAACCCATTATTATTATCCAAAAAGAGAACTTGGATGTTATACTTGTTATGTTTCACAGACAAGTGTACAAGCAATAGATAATATATATGAATATATGGATAGTAATAGTCAATTAGCTAAAATATATTATACAGCATTAGGAAGAGAACGATATAGTATGTATAAAACATTTAGAAATCAAGAAGAACATAAAAGTTTATTTATGTAAAAATTAAGAAAAGATGGAAAATATTTCATCTTTTTTTATTGTATAGGAAAAATCGACTTTTATCTTGACTACATATAAGATTTTATCATTTAAGAAAATGAATATAAAAAAAGAAAAAGTTAATACTATTATAAATGAAAGTAGGAGAAATTATGTATAAAAGAACATTAAGAAAAATGATAGTATTAATTTTTTTATTTATTTTATATATTTATGTGTTAGTAATTAACTATATTCCCGATAAAATTACCATATTTGAAGGGGAAGACATATCATTAAAGACATTTTTCGGAATTACGATCGATTCTCAAAACGAAATTTTAAGTGTTTCAGCAAATACCGGAGAACAAACAATTCATAAAATAGGTAGTGAAAAATTGACAGTAAATTTATTTGACAAATTATTTATAAAAAATATAGATGTATCGGTTCTTCCTAAAACAACTGTTATACCAGTAGGAAATATAGCAGGTGTAAAACTTTATACAAGTGGTGTTTTAGTTGTAGGAATGTCTGAAATAGAAGGTAAAGATAATAAAACGTATAAGCCATATGAAAATAGTGGAATAGAAGAAGGAGACACCATTGTAAAGGTAAATAATAATACAATAAGTTCAACAGATGAGCTAATTAAAAACGTAAATATGTCTAATGGTGAAAAGATAGAAATACAATATATTCATGATGAAGAAACAAAGGAATGTAGTATTATGCCTGTAAAAACAGGAGATGAAGAATATAAATTAGGATTATGGGTTAGAGACAGTGCAGCTGGTGTGGGAACAGTTACATTTTATGAACCATCTACACAAAAATTTGGTGCATTAGGACATGGAATAACAGACATTGATACAGGTGATTTATTAAATATTGCATCAGGTGAATTTGTTACAGCAAATATATTAAATATCAAAAAAGGGGAAAATGGTAATCCGGGAAAAATTCAGGGAACAGTAGAAGAACAAGAAACAATTGGAAAAATTTCTAAAAATACCGAATTTGGTATATATGGAAAAATAGATAATATGTCTAGTTTGAATATTGATAAATCAAAAGAAATGGAAGTAGCATTAAGAGATGAAATAGAATTAGGGAAAGCAACCATTTTATGTAGTTTAGATAATCAAAGTGTAAAAGAATATGAAATAGAGATAACGAAAATATATAAAGACAATAATTATAATAATAAAAGTATGGAGATTAGAGTAACAGATGAGGAATTAATTGAAAAAACAGGAGGAATTATCCAAGGAATGAGTGGTTCACCAATTATACAAAATGGAAAATTTGTTGGAGCAGTTACACATGTTTTAGTAAATTCTGCAACAGAAGGATATGCCATATTTGGAGATTTAATGTTGAAACAATCTAAAGAAATTAGTTGATTTTTCCAATAGAATCTCAAAGCCATAGGAAAATCTTTTATTATATATAAACTATTTATAAAAAGACATATATATTATTTTTACGTTCATCCCAACGTTTTACAGATTGCTAAATCAATCAGCTCTTGCAGGCAATCACTGATTAATTAACAATCTGTAGTACGTCGGTCCCCACGAATTTTCACTTCAAAATAATATATATGTCTTTTAAATATAATAATAACAAATAATAAAAGATTTTCCTATGGCTTTGAGATTCTATTTATTTTACTAACATAGGTCCAATATTCGTAACTGTTCCAGCACCTAATGTTAATACAATATCATCTTTTTGAATATGTTCTTTAACATATTTTACACATTCGTTAAAATCCGGAATATATAAAGCATGTTTTCCTAAAGAATTAAGTTTATTAACTAAATCTTTTGATGAAATGTTAAAAGTATTTAATTCTCTAGCAGCATAAATATCTAAAATAATAACATTATCAAAATTTAATAAAGCATTTGCAAAATCATCTAATAAATTTTTTGTTCGACTGTAGGTATGTGGTTGAAAAATAACCCAAGATTGATGATATTTTTTATTCATTAAAGATTTTGCTGTAGCAACAATTTCAGTAGGATGATGACCATAATCATCATATACACTTGCTATTCCATTAACTTTACCTTTATATTCAAATCTTCTATGTGCACCTGTAAATTCTAATAAAGAAGATTTGATAACAGCTTTATCTATATTATATTCTATGCAAATACAAATACAAGCAAGTGCATTTAAGACATTATGTCTTCCCGGTACAGATAAGCTAAAAGTATCAAAAAATTCATGATCTTTATATACATCAAACGTAGCAAAACCATCTTCATTAAAATGAATATTAGAAGCATAATAGTTTACATTTGCATTGTTTATTCCGTAAGTAATAATCGTATTGGCTTTTGTATTATTGGCTAAGTCTAAACAATTTTCATCATCACCATTAAGTACTAAAATACCATCAGTAGGTAATAATTTTACATATTTTATAAAAGCATTTTTTATATTTTCAAAAGTTTTAAAATAATCTAAATGATCATTATCAATATTTAAAATAATTTCAGTTTTAGGACTAAATTTTAAAAAACTTTCTACATATTCACAAGCTTCTATTATAAAGTGATCACTGTTTCCAACACGGTAATTACCATTTAATTGTTTTAAATATGCACCAACTTGTATACTAGGGTCAGTTAATGCATTTACAAAACAAAGAGAAATCATAGAAGTAGTGGTTGTTTTTCCATGTGTACCAGAAATACAAATAGTATCTTTAAAACACCTTGTTAATTCTCCAAGAAAATCTGCTCTTTCTATTGTAGGGATATTCCATTTTTTTGCTTCAAGCATTTCAGGATCATCTTGTTTAATAGCAGCAGAATAGACAACAACATCAGCTTTTTGAACATCTTCTATATTATGACCAATGGTAACTTTAATTCCCTTGTTTACTAAAATTTCAACGGTTTCAGAATTAGCTAAATCAGAGCCGGTGATATGAAAGCCCCAATTGTGAAGAATTTCAGCAATACCACTCATACTTGTTCCACCAATTCCAATCATATGTATTGTTTTATATTTTTTTAGATTATTAATATTTGGCATGTATTACAACTCCTTTGTAAGATAAACTATGTGAATAAAAATTCTAAAAAAAATTATATAATTATATTCTTAAAAATTCAATACTTTTGCACAAATTTACAGATGAAGTATACAAATAATGTTAATAATAGCTTAAAAATAAAAAACAGTTGATTTATATGTATATATTTTTACTATATTGAAAGAAGTAAAAAAAGGTTACAACAAAAAAATAAAAAAAATGTAAAAAAAAGAAGGAAAAAAATTTTTTGTGGAGAATAATATAATTGTACATAAGAGTAAATATATGTACAAAATATTTTTAAAACTTAAGGAAGGTAGGTGCACTACAAAATGCAAATCACAGATGTACGTTTAAGAAAAGTAAATTCAGAGAACAGAATGAAAGCTGTTGCTTCTGTAACATTCGATAATGAATTTGTTATCCATGATATCAAAGTTATCGAAAGTCAAAATGGATTATTTATAGCTATGCCAAGTAGAAAAACTCCAAACGGAGAATTCAAAGATATAGCTCATCCAATCAATAATAAATGAAAAAGCACAATTTGAGTGCTTTTTTTTGTGGCAATGATAAAAAAGAAAGAGATTAATTTAATATATTTTTGCAGTATATAGATTTATAACTTCTATTTTTTATAGGTAAAAGCTTGAAAAATAGGTAAAAACAATGTAAAATATTATGGATTATATAGGAAAAGAGGAACTAAAATGAAATTAATTGTAGGACTGGGAAATCCTGAAAGTGAATATGCCAATACAAGACATAATATGGGATTTGACACAGTAAATCAATTAGCTGAAAAATTTGAAATTCCAATAAATAAAAATAAATTTAAAGGAATATATGGAACAGGTATAATAGAAAATGAAAAGGTAATTTTATTAAAACCACAAACCTATATGAATTTGAGTGGAGAAAGTGTTATAGAGGCTATAAATTTTTATAATATAAAATTATCAGATATGATTGTAATATATGATGATATGGATGTGATACCCGGAAAAATTAAAATAAGAAAAAAAGGTGGAGCAGGCTCTCATAATGGAATGAAATCTGTTATAGAAACATTGCAGTCAGAAGAATTTACAAGAATAAGAGTGGGAATAGGAACACCTAATTTTAAAAATGATAGAATAAACTATGTCATAGGGAAAATTTCACTAGAAGAAAAAAAGATTTTGGAAGAAGGAATAAAAAAAGCAGGAGAGGCTGTTGTTGAAATAGTAAAAAATGGTGTCGATACTGCAATGAATAAATTTAATTAGAACAAGAAAGGTAGACCAAATTATGTTAGAACTAATCATAAAAAGAATGGGACAAGAAAGACAAATTGTATTAATTGAAGACGGAAAAATCGTAGAATATTATAAAGAAGATGAAGAAGAAAATAAAAATGAAGGAAATATATATATTGGCATTGTAAAAGATATTGTAAAAGGAATGCAAGCAGCTTTTGTAGATATTGGAATAGATAAGAATAGTTTGATACATTTAAAAGATATATTGGAAAAGAAAGATGAAAAAAAACAAAAAGTAAATTTGCATCAAGAAATAACAAATTTAATAAAGCCAAATGACAAATTACTAGTTCAAGTAAAAAAAGATAGTAATGAAAAAAAAGGTGCAAGAATATCAAAACATATTAATTTGCCGGGGAAATATATTGTACTTATGCCAAATACAGATATTATTACAGTTTCACAAAAAATAGAAAAAAAAGAAGAACAAGAAAGATTAATAAAATTGGTAAGTGAAAACATATCAAAAGAAAATGGTGCAATTATTAGAACTTCAGCGGAAGGAAAAGAAAAAGAAATTATTGAAGATATAAAAAATATAGAACAAAAATGGAATAAGATTTTAAAAGAAAGTCAAGATGTAAATGCTCAAATACCAAGATGCTTATATAAAAGTGAAGATATTGTAGAAAAAATGTTAATGGACTTAACAGATAAAGGAATACAAAAGGTAACTGTAAATGATAGTATAGATTATAATGAAATGAATATGATAAAAAAAGAAAATAAAGAATATAAGGATTTGCAAATAGTGGTAAAAAGTGAAGAAACAATCTTTGATATATATGACTTAGAACAACAAATTCAAAAAATCAATAATCGAAAAATATGGCTAAAATGTGGAGGATTTATAACCATAGATAAAACAGAAGCTTTAACAGCTATTGATGTTAATACAGGAAAATATACAGGGAATAAAACAATGGAAGATACTGTATTTAAAGTAAATAAAGAAGCAACAATAGAAATAGCAAAACAATTAAGACTAAGAGATATTGGTGGCATTATCATAATAGACTATATAGATATGCAAAAAGAAGAAGATAAAAATACAATAGAAGAATTATTAAAACAAGAAGTAAAAAAGGATAGAAGTAAAACACAAATAGAAGGATTTACAAAACTAGACTTAATGGAATTAACAAGAAAGCATATATGCAGTCATAAAGACTAATGGAACGTTAGGGACATACCAAAGCGTTCCATTAATTCTTAAAATACAGTATTATTAAGTTAAAATGAGTTTGTTTAAATATAATAAAAAGTGAGGAATAAAAATGAATGTAGGATTTATATCACTAGGATGTAGCAAAAATTTAATTGATACAGAATGTTTGATAGGAAAGTTTCAAGAAAAACAGTTTCATATTGTAAATGAGGAAGAAAAGGCAGATATTTTGGTAGTTAATACTTGTGGATTTATAGAATCTGCAAAAGAAGAAGCAATTAATACCATATTAGAAATGGCAGAATATAAAAAACAAAGATGTAAATATCTAATTGTTATGGGATGTCTAGTTCAAAGATATTATGAGGAACTTATTAAAGCTTTACCAGAAGTAGATCTATTTATAAAAATAGAAGATTATGATAAATTGTGGAATAAAATAGAAGATTTGATAAAAAGAGGAATTGTTGTAAAGGAAAAGAAAAAAACAAATAAAAAAATATCACAAATACCACAAATGCCTATGTTTACACAGCCAGAATTTTTAAATAGAACATTAACAACAGGAAAGAATTATGCATATATAAAAATAGGAGAAGGATGTAGTAACAAATGCACATATTGTGCAATTCCATATATTAGAGGTCCATTTGTTAGTAGAAAGATGGAAGATATAATAGAAGAAGCAAATGAATTAGCGAAAAAAGGAATAAAAGAATTGATTATCATTGCCCAAGATACAACAAAGTATGGTGTTGATATCTATGGAGAATCAAAACTAGCAGAATTGTTAGAAAAGTTGAGTAAAATCAAAGAAATAAAATGGATCCGTTTTTTATATGCATATCCAGAAGGAATTACTGAAGAGTTGATCCATGTTGTTGCTAATAATGATAAAATTGCAAAATATTTTGATATACCAATTCAACATATTGCAAATCAAGTATTAAAAAGAATGAACCGAAGGACAAATAAAGAACAAATCGAAAATTTATTAAAGAACATTAGAGAAAAAATTCCAAATGTAACGTTAAGGACAAGTCTAATTGTTGGATTTCCCGGAGAAACAAAGAATGATTTTGAAGAATTAAAACAATTTGTGAAAGAAACAAAATTTGATAAATTAGGAACATTTATGTATTCAAAAGAAGATGGTACACCAGCAGAAAAATTGCCGAATCAAATTCATGGAAATACTAAAAAAGCAAGGTATAATCAAATAATGAAAATTCAACAAGAAATTTCAAAAAATATTCAAGAAAAGAAAATAGGAAGTACATATGAAGTACTAATCGAAAATATGTCATTTGATGGAAAATATTATATTGGAAGAACTATGCAAGATGTACCAGAAATGGACGGAATGGTGTATATTAAAAATACAGTAAAACAAAAACCAGAAGAGATAGTAAATCATTTTATACATTGTAAAGTAACAGAAGTTAGTGATTATGATATGATAGCTAAATTTGAGAAGTTACCCGAATAATGGGTAACTTTTTTTCGTATACAACAAGGTTTAGCTTCTTTTTATTATTTTTAAAATTGTCAATCATTTTTGAAAATGTCTCAAAATTTTTTGAACATTAGCACTAATTTTTAAAAGAATTAGTGCTAAAATTTTAAATTAAGAAACTTTTTCT
>CAJFRV010000019.1 GCA_904419495.1 uncultured Clostridia bacterium
AACAGTTATATTTCAATACCGTTACAATCCTTGTAATATTCTGTGGATAATTATTTACATTTTTAGGAATTTATTGTTACTAGGGCTGAGTAGTAACATGTTTTTTTATAATTCCCTATCATCCATTCTAGATTTTGGAGTTTTCATTTCTTTTTTTGCTATATCTGACTTAGTTACTTCTGTTCTTATTTCAGAATATTCATTCTTTCTTTTCTTTTCTTTAGGTCTATTTTCTTTTTCTGCTACCTTTGCATTTTTTGAATAATCAAATAACCCTTCTAATTGTGGTATTCTTGGTGATTGTGATTTTTCTACTTTAGAAACTTCAGCTTTTACCCTACTATCACTTCCACCACCAACTGGCGTCGGCCCAACTAGATCGCTCAAGGTTGCAATAGTTTCTTTTACCCCATTCCAAGCTTTTCTAATAAGATTTTTTATATTCACATTTTCTTTTTCTACACTTACACTTTTCATATTATTTAACTTAGAATATTCTAAGCTTTTCACCTCTTTTATAAAAAAATAACTTTACAGTATATATTATAACATAAAAAGCCTTGATAATCAAGGCTTTTTTCCTGTTTTTTTACACGTACATGTTCTTTCAAATTAATTAATTGTTTTTTACAGCTTGCAAATAACCTATTCCTTTATTAAAACTGCTTTAATTCTTCTAATTCCTGATGAACTAGATTCCTCTTTTTTGATTTTAAATCTTCCCATATCTCCTGTATGAGTTACGTGAGGTCCTCCACAAATTTCTTTACTAAAATCTCCGATTGTATAGACTTTTACTTTATCTCCATATTTATCTGTAAATAATCCAATAGCACCTGAATTTTTAGCATCTTCATAACCCATTTCTTCGCAAGTAACTTGTAAATCTCTTTGAATTTGTTCATTTACTAAATCTTCTACTTTTTGAATTTCTTCTTTTGTCATTTTTTGTGGATGTGTAAAGTCAAAACGTAATCTTTCCTCTGTAATATTAGAACCACTTTGTTTTACATGGTCTCCTAAAACCGTTCTTAATGCTTGATGCAATAAATGAGTTGCTGTATGATAAGCAATTGTTTTTTCATTTTGGTCAGCCAATCCACCTTTAAATTTTTGTGTGCTTCCTTGTCTTGATTTTTCTTGATGCTCTTTAAATAATTCTTCAAATCCTTTTAAATCTACTGTCATATCATTTTCATCTGCTAATTCTTTTGTTACTTCTGGTGGAAATCCATAAGTGTCATATAGTCTAAATACAACATTTGCATCAATTTCACTTTTTCCGTTTTCCTTTGCTTTTTGCATTTCTTTTTGGAATTCTCTTTCACCATGTGTTAATGTTTTCACAAATTTATCTTTTTCTTCATTTATCACATTTTTGATTGTTTCTCTATTTTGTTCTAACTCTGGATACATTTCTTTTAAATTGTCTACGTTGATATCGATTAGATTTGACAATTCTGATAAATCAATTTGTAATTTATTCATATGTCTTATCATTCTACGAATTAATCTTCTTAATATATATCCTCTATCAATATTACTTGGTCTTCCTCCGTCTGCAATAATCATCATACTAGAACGTAAATGTTCTGCAATGATTCTTCTGCTTTCTATATTATCCACTTTTTGAAACTCTTGTATTTTCTCCATAACTGGTAAGAATAATTCTGTATCAAAAGGTGTTTCTTTTCCTTGTAATAGCATCGTCATTCTTTCTAATCCTAAACCAGTATCTACATTTCTTTGTTTTAATTTAGAATATCCATTTTTATCTTTATAATATTCCATAAACACATTGTTCCAAATCTCTACATATTTTCCGCAATCACAACTAGGTTGACAATCTGGTCCACATGCTGGTTTTCCTGTATCATAGAACATTTCTGTATCTGGTCCACATGGTCCTTCTTCTCCTGCAATCCACCAGTTATCATCTTTTCCATAGAAATAAATATGACCATCTAAGATTCCAGCCTCTTTCCATACTTTTGCTGAAACTTCATCTCTTGGGCAATCCTCATCTCCTGCAAAACAAGTAACAGATAATTTTTCTACTGGTATTTGTAATTCTTTTGTTAAAAATTCAAAGCTCATTTTGATGGATTCTTCTTTGAAATAATCTCCTAAAGACCAATTTCCAAGCATTTCAAAATATGTTAAATGTCTATTATCTCCTACTTCGTCAATGTCATTGGTTCTCACACATTTTTGATAATCTGTTAATCTTGTCCCTTCTGGGTGTTTTTCTCCTAATAAATAAGGCACTAATGGTTGCATACCAGCTGTTGTAAATAATACAGAAGGATCATTTTCTGGTATTAATGAAGCTGATGGAATAACAGCATGTCCATGTTTTTTAAAAAATTCTAAATATTTGTTTCTAATTTCTATTGCTTTCATTCAAATTCTTCCTTTCATTTATCTCATTATGTCCCATTGGGGACGTTTCTTTTTGGACATTTTTATGTTAATTCATAAAAACTCCCCATTAGAACTGTTTCTTTTTTTATATACGATAGTAGCATTATACTGTATTTGGAGAAAAAAATCAAGGCATTTTGGGGGTCTGACTGATTTTTCTCTTTTTGAATTTAGGAATATATCAAATCCATTAAAAACGATTTATATAGATTTCATTTTATATAAGTTTTCAAAGTTCTTGATTTTTTATGTAAATTATAGTATGATTTATATTAGTAACTTAGTGTAAGAAAATCATGAAACATGAAAGGAGTATTACTTATGTCACCTGAAAAAATCAAAGCTAGAGAGAAAGAACTGAATGAAAAATGTGTCAAATGTCGGAAACAAAGCCCCACACCACCATCATTTGAACGATGTAACTATTACTGCACAATAGGTGCACAGTTACACAAGCTCGAGTTTGAGAAAGGGAAAGGCTGGGGTAGCCACGATTATTGGCAAAAATGATTTTAGCTGTGAGGGGCGTTCTGTCCCTCCGGCTTTTTTATTGAATAAGAAACGGCATAAAACTATAAAATATTCTATAATTCTACTAAGATCAAATCTTCTCCTATACATTTTACATTTTTCCAAGGAATTGAAATCTCATTATTCGTTTTAAAAATATTCATTAATTTATTTCCAGATCCGGGAACAATTATATGAGTAATATTCCCTGTTTCCAAATCTGCACACACATCTTGTACATATCCTAATCTACTTCCATCTTTTATATTTATCACTTCTTTATGCTTAAAATCTAGCCCTTTTTCTTGCATATGTATTCCTCCTTTTGTAATTTACTTTACTTTTCTATACTAGTATATTCTTAATTTGATAAAAATTGCCAATTATAACTATTTTCACATAGTTTAATTCTTTGATTTTCCTATTTAATAAAAAAAGTTGTCAAAAATCTATTTCTCATTGACAACCTTCCTTTTATTACTTATATAATCTTTTTATATGTTGTATCGCTGTTTTTTCCAATCTTGATACTTGTGCTTGTGATATACCGATTTCCTCTGCAACTTCCATTTGTGTTCTTCCATCAAAAAATCGTTTATTAATAATCATTCTCTCTTTCTCATTTAACTTTTCCATAGCCCCTTTTATAGTAATTTTTTCAGCCCACAATTCATCTGTATTTTTGCTGTCTTTTACTTGATCCATAATGTAAATACTATCTGATCCATCATTGTATATAGGTTCTTGCAATGATACTGGATCTTGTATTGCATCTAAACTAAATGCAATGTCTTCTTTATTTACCTGTAACTCCTTTGCTATTTCTTCTATATTTGGCTCCTTTCCATGCTCTTTTGTATATCGTTCTTTAAATTGTATTACCTTATATGCCAAGTCTCTAATTGACCTACTCACTCTTATGCTATTATTATCTCTTAAATATCGTTTTACCTCCCCAATGATCATTGGTACTGCATAAGTACTAAATTGTACATTTTGGCTTAAATCAAAATTATCTATTGCTTTGATTAATCCTACACACCCTACTTGAAATAAATCATCCGCATTTTCTCCTCTTCCGTAAAATCGCTGTATAACACTTAACACTAATCGTAAATTCCCATTGATAAACGTATTTCTTGCTTCTTCATCTCCTGCTTTTATTTTTATAAAAAGTGCTTCCTTTTCTTCTTTACTTAATAATGGTAAATTTGATGTATTAACCCCACAGATTTCAACTTTATTCAGCAAAAAGAAAACCTCCTTTTAGTATACTTAATATTAGTATTTCCTAAAAAGAGATTTCTATTCATTTGCTGTAAATTCACATAAAACGAGCGTTTTATTTAACCAATTTTACTTACAATGTCCTTTTTCATTTTGTTGATAATTTTCTTTTCTAATCTTGAAATATAACTTTGTGAAATACCGTAATTCATCTGCTACTTCTTTTTGTGTTTTTTCTTTTCCTGTTTGAAATCCAAATCGCATTTCCATAATATGTTTTTCTCTATCATTTAACTTTAAAACAGCCGCTCGTAATAATGTTTTATCCACTTCATCTTCTAAATTTCGTGAAGTTACATCTGGCTCTGTCCCTAATATATCTGAAAGTAATAATTCATTTCCATCTCCATCTTTGTTTAATGGCTCATCTATAGAAATTTCTCCTTTTATTTTATTACTTTTCCTTAAATGCATTAGAATTTCATTTTCAATACATCTAGAAGCATATGTTGCTAATTTTATTTTCTTCTCGTTATTAAATGTATTTACTCCTTTCATCAATCCTATTGTTCCAATAGATATTAAATCCTCTATTCCGATTCCTGTATTTTCGAATTTTTTAGCTATATACACTACTAACCTTAAATTTCTTTCCACTAAAATCTGCCTTGCTTCTAAATTATTTTCTTCTGATAATTTCTTTATATAATATTCCTCTTCCTCTGGTGGTAATGGCGGTGGAAGTGTTTGACTACCAGCAATATAAAATATTGGAAGATATTCTATCTCATCATTATCATTCAAATATTTAGCACATATTGTATGAATGCTATTTTTTACAAAATCAATGATTTTCATTTCATCCACTCCTTTTTAGAACATTAGGAATACATCAAAATGTTCCAAGTTTTATTTTTTCTCATTATATAGGAAAATCTACTTTTATCTGCTCCTATGTGAATTTTTCCGTATACAACAAGGTTAAATTTGTTATATTATAAATTTTCTTTTATCGCATTTTTCTTTATATTTACAAATTTTCTGAAACGTTTTAAATCTCCCTAACGCTCCAATTCAATTCCCAATAAAGCTCTATATTCTCCCCTTTTAGTTAAGGATTTATCATAAATCCCAATTATTACATTATCATTTTCTTTTTCTTCCTCATCACTTTTTATAATAACCTTATCTGCTTTTATTCCTAGTAACATACCATTCTGTTTTCCTAATGAAGAAAACGGAATTACTTTTAGTCTTGAAATATATTCTTCTCTAACTTTATCAGGTATTTCACTAAAATCACCTCCTAAAATAGTTTCTAGATGATTTAATATTTCTTTTGGCATACAATCATATAATAGTGTGTGTTCTACCACAATAACAGGTGTATTGGTAATTGGTTCTCTTAAAAAGTTCCCTGTGTCGATCATAGCTTTAGTTTCTATTTCTTTTTGATTTAATATTATTTTTATATTACAATACATATCTTTTGCAGAAATCTTATTTTTCACTACTTTAAAACCAATAATAATGATAGCAAATGCAATAATTGCTGATATAAATATGGTCTTTAATGAATTTGTATTTAATACTAATCCATTATTTCTTAATATGTCTTGTGGTTTTACAATATAAATTAATGCAAAAGCTGCTCCTCCAAAGACAAAAGATGTTAGATAAAATATTAATGTAAATTTGAATAATTTTTTGACACTTTTGGGATTAAATGCTATGTAAATAATAATTAAGGATAATATAAATTTTAAAAATATGTTGGAATATATTCTCAATGCTGAAATATAGGCAATAATTGTATATATTGCTCCTATTAAGCTTGCTAAAATCAGTCGTATATGCTTTATTTTTATTTTTAAAATAACACCTGTAGCAAATAGTATGATATAGTTCATTAACAAATTTTCTATTAATACAACATCTATATAAATTGTCATTAGATAATCACCTACTTATCTATTCTACTATTTATAATTTAAAAAAGCTGTCCTTTCTTATTGTAAAAAAAAAGAAATAATCGATAAATTTCGATTACTTCTCTTTGTTATAGAGTTATTTCTATATGATTTGAGTTGATTCGTTAATATACATCTTTCTTACATATTTTTATTTTTGTTCTTTCTTAAGAAAGATGGAATGTCTAAATCATTTTGTGAATTATTTACTTCTGAACTTGCTGGAATAGAATTAATTTTCTTTTCCCAAGTTTTTGATACAATATTATCTACTCCTATACTTGATATTGGTTCATTTTTTTCAAATCCTGTTGCAATAACTGTTATTTGAATTTCATCCTCCATTGTAGGATCTGTTACTGTACCAAAGATTATGTTTGCTTCTGGATCAACACTACGTTGAACTAGTTCTGCTGCTGTATTTACTTCATGTAATCCTAAATCTTCTCCACCAGTAATGTTGATAATAACACCCTTTGCTCCCTCAATAGATGTTTCTAATAGTGGACTTTGGATAGCTTCTTTTGCAGCATCCTCTGCTCTATTTTCTCCTGAAGCTCTACCAACACCCATATGTGCCATACCTTGATTTAACATGATTGTTTTTACGTCAGCAAAATCTAAGTTTACAAGTCCCGGTATTGCTATTAAGTCTGATATACCTTGTACACCTTGTCTTAATACATCATCAGCCATTTTAAATGCTTCTATAATTGATGTTTTTCTATCTATAATTTGCAACAATTTGTCATTTGGTATAACCACTAATGTATCAACTTTACCTTTTAAACTGTCAATTCCTCTTTCTGCTTGTGAAAGTCTTTTCTTTCCTTCAAATGTAAATGGTTTTGTAACAACACCAATGGTTAAAATTCCCATTTCTTTTGCAGCTTGTGCAACAACAGGTGCAGCTCCTGTACCTGTTCCTCCACCCATTCCAGCTGTAACAAATACCATATCTGCTCCTCTTAAAACTTCTGCTAATTCACCTTTGCTTTCTTCTGCTGATTGTGCTCCAATATCAGGATTTGCTCCTGCTCCTAATCCTCTTGTTATTTTCTCTCCTATTTGAATTTTTGTATTTGCTTTTGAAGTTTGAAGTGCTTGTCTATCTGTATTAACAGCAATAAAGTCTACACCTTTAATTCCTGCATCAATCATTCTATTAACAGCATTGTTTCCTGCTCCTCCAACACCTATAACTTTTATTGTTGCTGTTCCATCCATCATTGTAATATTATTATCCTCATTGTAATCCATCATTTAGTTTTTCCTCCCTTATCTTTTATATATTTAAAATTTAATATCTTATGTATAGAAAAACTCTTTTATTTTTTCTATAATTGTTTTTAATACATTTTCATTGTTTTGTGTATCAATACTGCTTGAAACAGTTTTTGCGAATGGTCTTGCTGCTATATATCTAACTAATGCATAACTTGTCCTATATGCTGGCTTAACAGTACTTATTGCTCTTCCTGTTGAAATTTTTACTGGAATATTTAAATTAATTTTTCCAGCCACATCACTCTTATTAATATTTACAATACCTTGTCCTGTTAAAATAACATTGTTAATTTTATGTTTTAATCCATTATTGGTTATATCCTTATTAATAATAGAAAACATTTCTTCTATTCTAGCTTCTATAATTTCAATTAATTCTGAACTTTTTATGATTCTATTTTTATTCTCATCTTTTGAAGTATTTAATATGATATCATTATCATTATCAATAAATGATTTTAATGCTAATCCATATTGCCTTTTTAATTTGTCTGCTTCTTCTTCTGATATATTTAATACTAAAGCAATATCATTTGTAATGTTATCACCACCTAATGGAATAGAGTTCGTATAAATAAAACTACTACCCTCAAAAACACCTATGTCAATATTTCCTGCGCCTATGTCTAACAGCATAATATTATCATGTAATTCATTACTATCCAATATTAAATTTCTTTCTGCCAATGTCGTTGGTACGATTCCATCAATTTCTAAACCTGCTTTTTTAAATATATTATGTAATTGTCTAACATAATCTTTATCTGCTAATATGATTTGAGCACTTATTGAAAAATTTGAGCTTAAGTTTCCTACTGGATCTGTTACTACTGTTCCATTATCTAGTGTTATTTTGTCTGGAACAATATCTATTAAAGTTTTTCCATCTGGTATTTCTATATCTTTTACTTGCATAATTGCATTTTGTACATCTCTAACGGCTATTCCCGAATATTTGTCTTTTACATCTTTTGTTATCATATTTTGTACAATTGTGACATATTTTCCCGGAATGGTTACATATGCTGAATTAATTTTTAAATTTGTTTCTTCTTCAGCATCTTTTATTGTTTTGGCTATACTTAAACTGATTTCATCTTCATTTATAATTTTACATTTTTTTAGTCCACTACATTTATATGAGGTATTGCTTATAATTTCAATTTGACCAAAGTTATTAACTTCCCCTACAACCGTGCAAACCTTACTTGTACCTATGTCAATACCTACTATGATATCACCTATCGCCAAGTTAATTCCTCCATTTATTAGTATATTTTTTCTAAGTGTATATATATTACATTTTAAAAAAAAAGTCAATAGCAATTGTAATATTTTTGTAATAATTTTGCAATAATGTTGTAATACTAAAAAACTTTTTTTCTTCAACAATTTTTTATATTATTTATATTTTTTTATCTATCAATATAATTCATTTTAGTTATTTTTCCACCTTGTCTTCTGTTTGAGTTTTTGTATCCTTTTTGGATGTTTTTTCCTTAATGATATCTGACCATTTTTCCACATAATATCTCCTAATGGTTCCTAAATTCATAAACATTCTCCAAACAAAAACAACAATTGCTGCTAAATATATATCTACATTTAATTTTTGTCCTAAAATCGTTAATAAAATAGCTAAAATAGCATTTCCAAAAAATCCTGATATAAATATTTTCAAATCAAAATTCTTTTTTATTACAGATGCAATTCCTCCAAATACAGAATCTAAGGCTGCTATTATAGCAATTGCTAAATAACTAGAATATGTATATGAAATGATTGGTGCATTTAATCCTAAGATTGCCCCTAATATACATCCGATTAATATCGCAATAAATATCATTTTACCTTCCCCCTATTCTATATACTTGGTTTCAATTTTCCCATTATATTTTCCAATAGTTATATCATTATCTTTTTCAATTGTTATCGTATGTCCTAATGTTTGTAATTCTTCTACTTTACCACCATTACCTGTTACCGAACTTTCCATATGTGATTGATTTCCTATCACTTTTATAACATAAGGTTCTAATATTCTTTGTCCATTAACTTTAATAAATGAACCATCTAAAATATCTACAATATCTGTCGTATTTACTATTCTTTCATCATTAATAGATATAGCTTCTGCTCCTGCAAATTTTAAAGCATTTACAATAATTAATAAATCATCTGCACTAATTGCAGTTATTCCTTCTCCACTTTTCAATGTTATTACTATACCTTCTCCATGAACATCCGTTAATCCTAATAATGTATTAGTTTGTTCTAATTCTTCTCTAACTAGTTGACTTGCTTCATTATTAGATACTTCATCACTTTTATATTCTTCAATTCTTTGTGTGGTTTCTTCATATTGTGCATCTATTTCTTCATATCTTGTTTTCCAATTAGCTAATTCTGTTTTCAACTCTGCTTCTTGCATATTTTCTATTTCTGTTATATCTGTTTCATTTACAACTTTAAATTGCATCATCATAACTGTCACTAAAGCAAAACATGCAATTCCAATCGTAATTGTCATAGTCATCTTACCCTTTTTCATAGTTGTCCTCCTACTCTTCTACATTTTGTAAATATTGAAATTTGATTACTCCAGAATATTTTGGTATTGTAATACTATTAGATTTTTCTAGATTTACGCCTACACCATCTTCCTTCATATATTCTAAATATCCCCCTACTCTTTCTAATCCTGCCAAATATTCTGGTAATCCAATTGCTTTTATAACAAATGGTGCTCCTATTCTTTCACCATTAATATCTATCGTATTTCCTCTACAAGAAATTGCTGTTGTTAATACCCATCTTTGTTCATTGATTGATATCGCTTCTGCCCCTGCATTAATTAATTCATTTACAACACTTAAAACATCTAGATCATGCACAATTAGCTGACTTGGATTTAATGTAGATGTGGAAATTCCTTTCCCATCTGTTAATGTAATAATAACTCCCGGTCCAGTTACTTCTGTCATTCCTGTTATTTTATTTCCTTTTGTTATTGTTTGTTGTGCTTGTTCTAACTCAGAATTATTCTTTGTTGCTTCTTCTCTTTCTTTTTCTAGTTCTTTTTCAGCTTCTTCTAGTTCTTTAAAACGGTTATCATATCTTTCTTTGTATCTTAATATTTCATCTCTTAATTCATTTGCTTCTTGATTTTGGCTAATTGTAGAATTTGTATTTTTTATGGTTTTAACTTGTACACATATTCCTAATGTTAATGCAAAACACATAATTCCTAAAATGATACTTATCACTTTTTTATTGGTCATTCTCCCACCTCTTTATGTTAATTTTTCTCTGAAATATACTTTGAAATTACTATTTAAATCACCATTTGCAAAAATATCTCCCTCTTTACCTTTTTCCTGTTCTATAATTGTTACTACATATAGCATTTTATTACTTAAATTAGATGCATCTCCTAGATGTATTGTTTTTTTCTCTTCCTGCATATATATACTATAATCATTTTTATTACTTATGTCAATATTCGTAACTTTATTATATAACCCTGCATCCTCAATAGCACTAGTTATTTTTAATATTGTTTCTAATGATATCAAATCTTTCTCATTTATTCTCTTTCCAGCAACAATATTCTCCTCTTCTGTTTGCAACCCATAAATTACTGGTAAGTTTAATTCATTCTGCCCTATTTCTAGTATATATCCTTGTGTGCTTATATAAGCAAATTCCCCTAAAACTGGTATACTAAATTTAGGTTCTCTCTCAGTTACCTCTATTTGTACTTTATTGGGAATTACTCTTTTGATTTTCACATCTTCTATATAAGCATTTTGTTTTATTTGACTAATTGCTTTTGTTGCTATAAAACGAAATATATTTTCATTTTTATTGATTCCAGATAAGCTAATAACATTCTCTGCAGACACTCTATTATTGTTTAATACTTCTATATTCTGTATGTTAAATATTGGCGAACATGTTGCAAATATAATTGCACCTATAATAATTCCTAATAATATAACAATTTTTATAATTCTTTTTATTCTTCTTATTGTTTTGTTTCTCTTTCTTTGCTGTTTTGTAAATTCTTGTTTTTTATGTTCTTCTTGTTTTATTTTGTTTTTATTAGTCATTCCAATAACAGTTTCTGTATCAAAATCAAATTGATCATCAAAATCTTCTTTTTTTCTTTGTTCTATCCTTTTTTCTCTTTCTTTTGTCTTTTTTCTTTTCATGATATCATCTATTGTTTCTTCCTGTTCTTGTCCATTATCAAAGTAATATAAATTCACTTCCTCCTCTTTTGAAGTCTTTTGTTTCAATTTGATCCCTCCTTTTCATATGTAAAACTTAAGGGCATGATTATCTATTTTTGGTTCAATTCATTTCATGCCCTAATTGTTTTTTCTTGTCTATGAATTGTAATCTATATGTCTTATAATATTTCCATTAATATTCTGTATTTTATTTTCAAAATTGTCATACCCTCTTAAAATATACTCAATATTTTCCACTTTTGATTCTCCTTTTGTGGATAATGCAGCCATAACCAAAGCAGCACCGCCTCTTAAATCTGTTGCTTTAACATTTGCATTATATAATCTTCTAACACCTTTAATAATTGCTGTTCTTCCTTCTATCGTTATTTTTGCTCCCATTCGAATCAACTCTTGCGTATATTTATATCGATTTTCAAATATATTTTCAACAATAACTGATGTTCCTTTGGCAATTGTAAGTGCCGTTGCAAATATGGATTGCATGTCTGTTGGGAATCCCGGATATGGCATTGTTTTTATATCTGTCGCTCTTAATCGTTTTGGTGCCTTTATTTCTAATTGGTTTGATGTAATATCTATTTGGCACCCACATTCCTCTAATTTATTAACAATAGGTACAATATGTGTACTATTAATATTTTCCAAAATCAAATTTCCATTTGTCATGGCTGCCATACATAAGAATGTTCCTGCTTCAATTCTATCTGGCATGATGTTATAACTTACATCTTTTAACTGTTTAACACCTATAATTTCAATTTTATTAGAACCTGCTCCTTTTATTTTGGCTCCCATTTTATTTAAAAAATTTTGTAAGTCAATAATTTCCGGTTCTCTTGCAGCATTGGTAATAATCGTTGTTCCTTCTCCTAAACAACTTGCCAGTATTGCATTTTCAGTTGCTCCAACACTTGGAAATTCAAAGTCAATTTTTTCCCTGTTTATTTTATCACAACTACATGCTATTTTTCCATAGTTTTTATCAATATTTATTCCTAATTTTTCAAATGCTTTTAGATGTAAGTCAATTGGTCTTGTTCCAATATCACATCCTCCCGGATAAGATAAAGTACATTTTCTATATTTTCCCAATAAACTTCCTGCAAAAATGACAGAAGAACGCATTTGTCGCATTAAGTCTTCTGGTATTTCATATTTATTAATATCTTTTGTATTAATAATTACTTTATTCTTCTTTTTGGTTACTTTCCCTCCTATTTGTCTTAAAATTTCAAACATCATTTGTGTGTCATGAATATTAGGCACATTATATAAGGTTGTTTCTCCACCATTTAATATGGTTGCTGCAATAATTGGTAAACTAGAATTCTTAGAACCAGAAATTTTCACTTTTCCCTCTAGCCTATTTCCTCCTTGTATTATGTAGCTAGACATTTTCTCTCCTCCTTTTATGTTTTTGTTATATTTTATGTTTTCTTTACATAAAATGTGTATGGATAATCTAAAAATGAGTTATTCTAACTTTTCGAATAACTCATTTTTCTTTTTTATTTCGTTTCTTTTTCTATCTATCCTAAAAATTCTTCGTTTCCTTCTTGTAAATATTCATCATGTTCTTATTCTTTATTAGTCTACTTATTTAACCTCTTCTAAATACATAATTTCTTTGTTTAGTGATTTAGCAAATTCAATCTCTCTATTTGTACTAAATCCAATATATTGATTCACATTCATCACAAAAATAGCATCGGCTAATTTTATCTTTGACATTTGTAATTCATCTAATAAATCCTCTTCTTCTCTTGTATATTTTCTTTCCATCACATGTGGTGTTATTCCAATAACTGCATATCCTTGTAATTCTAATTTTTCATGCATTTCTTGTATTTTATCCCAAAACTTTAAGGAACCAACTAAAACAATCACTTTATTCTTTTTATTCATACTTATCTCTTCCTATTCTTTTTTAATTTACTATTTTCTCTAATATCTCCACTTCACAATTAGTAGCATCCAATTTTATTTTTCCACCAATTGGAATCACTATATTCTCACAATTATGTCCAAAATCATCACACTTTAATATTGGAAATTTGTAATCTTTTAAATTATTTATAACTACGTCTTCAAATTTGACATTTTCTGTATCCCCATGATAATGACCTATCCATAACCCTTTTATTTGATCAAACACTTTATGATATTTTAAAACTGATAAATAACAATCTACCAATTCCAGTGGTGTAGAATTCGCATATGCTTCTAAAAATAAAATTTTATCTGTTAAATCTGGCATATATTCTGTATTTAATAAATTCATTAGTGATTTTAAATTTCCTCCAACAATAACACCTTCTATACTACCTTCTCTTAAACACTTCCACTCAGAATTTTTATGTATCTTGCCTATTTCTCCATCAATTAATCTTCGTTTAAAATCTTGAAATTCAAAGCTATTCTTATGTATCCAAGAAAAACTTTTTACATCTGACTGATGAAATGTAATTAAACCTGTTTTAGTATATATGGCATTTAGATAATTTGTCGCATCACTAATCCCATACACAATTTTCGGATTCTTCTTTATATTTTCATAATCAATTAATCCTAAGCAAGTAAAACTATTTTCTCCTCCTTTTGAAGAAAATACACCTTTTATATTTTTATCAGAAAACATGTTATTTATATCTTCTGCTTTTTCCTCTTTTGTCGCAGAATACCCTAATGTATTTTTATTAACATACCTTCCCTTTATACTATTAATTCCTATTTTTTCTAATAATTGTCTTCCCTCATTTAATGCTTCTTCTCTATCTCCTATAATAGGTGTAGAAGGTGATACAATTCCTATAGTATCTCCTATTTTTATTTTATTTGCTAACATATATGCCTCCGAATTTATAAAATTTCTTTTAATTCTAATAAGTTCTCTATTTGATAACTTGGTTGTATGTTAGTATGATTACTTTTATTATCAGGATTATACCAAATGGTATATATACCTGCATCCATTGCACCTTTCATATCTTTTTCTAAACTATCCCCTATCATAACTGCTTCTTCTGGTTTTGTGTTTGTTTTATTTAAAAGAATATTGAAAATTTCTGGATTAGGTTTTGCCACTCCCACTGCTTCTGATATGATGATATCAGAAATATATTCTGCTATTTCACTATTCATAATTCTAGGTTTTTGCAATTTTACTAATCCATTTGTAACTATATATAACAGATACTGTTTATGACTTAAATATTCTACTATCTCTTTCGCATTCTGTATGAGTGCTGTAGAATTAGCTAGTCCTTCTTGGAATAGTATGTTTGCTTTTTGATAATCTGTTATTTTAAAATCAATTTCATCAAAAAATTTTTTAAATCTATATTCTGGTATTTCTTCTTTCGACACAATGTTCGTTCCTTTAGCTACACTATCCCATAAATTTCTATCTAATGGTCTAAATATGTTCTGATATTCTTCCTTATATTCTTGTTTTAACCCTTTAAATACATTCATTAATGCTTGTTTTTCACATGCTTTGTGGTCTATCAATGTATCGTCTGCATCAAATATGATGGCTTTTATATTTTCCATTTCTATCTCCTATCTCTCATAATTTGCAACTTCTATCATATTTCCATCTAAATCTAACATTCCAAAGCAAACATATTTATATGGGCTATCTTGCACATCATTTGGCTTATATAAAATTGTAGCACCTAAACTTTTGGCTTTTTCAAATGCTTTTCGGATATCTTCTGTATAAATCCCTAGCACAGCATTATTTCCTACTACTATCTTTTCATCTATTGCTTTTTTATTTAGCAAGCCAAAATACATACCATCTTGTCCTTCTATCTCAAAGTCAGCCCATCTATTGCCTTCTCTATGTGTTGCTTTTGTACCTAGAAATGTTTCATAAAAATGAACTGCTCTTTCCATATCTTCTACCAAAAAATATACATGATCTAATTGTATTTTCATCTTTATCATTCCTTTCAGAAAAGTTTTAGTGTTTACTTATAAACATTTCTGGTAGCAATTCTTTTAGTTTACAAACTTTATTTTCACTTACCATAATCTCAGTTTCTAAATTTTTAGTATCCACCATACGAATTAATTCTCTACAACTTCCACAAGGTGAATAGATAACATCTTTTGCTGAATAAGAAACTAGCTTTTTAATTTCACTTTCATTATGTTTTAACATTTCCGCAATTGCTGCATACTCTGCACACTTTCCAAGATTACACTTAGTACGAATTGAAATACCTGTATAAATATTACCTTTTGCTGTCATTAATGCACAACCACAATGACCACAAGATGCATATTCATTTAGTATTCTTTTTTTAGCTATCTTTTTTGCTTTTTCTAATAATATCTGAAACTCTTTATCCATTCTATTCTCCCTTAATATATATTTTTCAATGGCATTGGCAACACCATCATGATTATTAGATGTTGTTACATCTTTTGCAAATTCTTTTACATACTCTCTCGCATTTTCCATAGCAATTCCTAATCCTGCAAAACTTAACATTTCTACATCATTTTCACCATCACCAATTGCCATAACTTCTTCTTGTTTGATATCATATTTTTCCATCACAAATTTTATTGCTTCTGACTTTTTTATTCCTTTTTTTACAATTTCTAAATATTCTGGAACACTACTTGTTATCTCGTATTTTTTCATTATTTCTTTTGAGATTTCTTTTCTTTTTTCTATGATTGTTTCAGGCTTATCTATAAAACAAACTTTGTAGATATGGTTTTGTTTTTCGGTAAAATTCAATTCATCAAAATTTACTACTTTTAAGTGCATTCCTTTTAAATTCTTCTTATTTTTTTGTACAACTTCCGGTATTTTTTCTACATAATGTGTATCTTTTCCATATATCATAATTGGTAATTCTAATGATTTTCCTAATTGAATTAATTCTTTTACTTCTTCTTCCTCTAAATTTTTTGAATATAAAATTTCTTTGCTAATATTATCTACAATCATTCCACCATTAAAACAAATGGTACATTGATTTTCTTTTCTTAGTCCTAACTCATCCACAAATTTTTCTAATCGATAAAATGCTCTTCCACTTGAAATCATAATCTTTACACCTTTTTTTGAAGCTTGATTTATAGTTTCTATTGTTTTTTTGGTTAATTTTTTGTCATCTGTTACTAAAGTTCCATCTAAGTCTATTGCCACTAATTTATACATCTCTTTTTCTCCTCTTCTACTTCTTTTATAAAATATATACATTCCTTTAAACAATTATAATGATATTCTAAAAATGTTCCATTTTCTTTCAAATTTCTAATTTGTTTTAAATTAGCCCATTCTACATTTTCCACTTCTTCTTTCTCTAATTTCAAGTTTGAAAGTTCTATATCTTTTTTTATATAATAAATATCCACAAAACAATCATATGCTCTTTTGCCAAATATTAATTCTACTTCATTTTCTTCTAATTCTAATCCTAATTCCTCTTGTGTTTCCCTCAAAACTGCTGTTACACTGTCCTCTCCTGAAATCACATGTCCACCTGTTAAAGCCCATTTTCCATTTTTCTTTAGTGCTCTTTTTTGAATTAGAAATTCATTATTCCCATTTTCAATACACATAATGACTATTTGAATATATTTTCCTTCCATAATATTACTTTCTGTAATAGTTGTTTCTCCTATCTGTTTTCTATTTTTGTCTACTAAATCTCTCTTTTCCATGTTTCCTCCATGATATTTTTCTTTTACTCATCTACAAGTATTTTGTTCGTTATCTCTGCAAAATTTTCTAAAGTTAAATTTTCAGCTCTTACATTTTCATCTAAATTGAGCTCTTTTAAAATCTCTATTCCTTCTTCTTTAGACATAAATACTTTCGTATTTGTTAATGCATTTAATAATGTTTTTCGTCTTTGCATAAATGCACTTTTAATAATTTTAAACATCACACCTCTACTTTTTACTTCTACTGGTGGCTCTTTTCTTAATGTTAGTTTTATCACTTTTGATGTCACTTCTGGCTCTGGTATAAATGAATCATTTGGTACTTCCATAACACCCTCTGCTGTTGCATAATAATATACAGTATATGTAATTGCACCTGTTTCTTTTTTTCCGGGTATCGCAATCAATCTATCTGCTACTTCTTTTTGAATCATAACAGTAATACTTTCTAAATCTAGTCTATCTTCCAATAATTTCATTATAATAGGTGTTGTAATATAATATGGCAAGTTAGCTACTACTTTTGCAGATTGAAATCCATTTTTTTCTTTTTCAGTTTTTATAATTTTATTTAAATGAATTCTTAAGACATCTTCATGAATTACCTCAAAATTTTCGTATAGCGAAAATCTATCTGTCAATATTTTTATCATTTTTTTATCTAATTCTATGCAAATTACTTTTCCAGCTTTTTCTAATAATTCTTTAGTTAATGTTCCTAATCCCGGTCCAATTTCAATGACCAAATCATCTTTAGTTATTTGACTACTTTCCACAATTTTATCTACTACATTTTGGTTAATTAAAAAATTTTGTCCCAAAGATTTATTCGCTTTAATTTTATATTTTTTCATAATGAATTGGGTATCCTCTAAAATACTATTCATATTCTCATTCCTTTCATTTTGTACTTTTATATTATATTGTATATTAATATTTTTTTCAATATTTTTATTCACTATCTTTTATTGTGAAATTTATGTGTCTTTGTTGCTTTTTATGGATTTTTAATATACAATATAATTGCAAATTTTTAACAAAAGAGGCGAATTTATGAGTACAAATAAGAAAAATAAAAAAAATAATACAATACACAAGCAACAAACATATAAATCGAATACTAAAAATATAAAAGTAAAGAAAGATGAAAGTTCCAATATTATTCATCTAAATCGTAATTTTGATTCTAAAAATCTAATTTATACTCCAAAATTGCGTAATACTTTTATTGTTATTATTATCATTTTTATTTTGCTTTTAGGAAGAATTGGCTATTTACAATTTGTTGATGGTGCTTATTTAACAGAGCTTGCTTATCAACAACAAACAATTAATCAAATTCTTAGTCCTAAAAGAGGAAATATCTATGATTCTACTGGAAAAGCTTTAGCAATTAGCGCACAGGTAGATACAATAACGATTAATCCTGCTAAAATCGTAGGTGATACAGACGAAGAAACAAAAAAATTAAAAGAAACAGTTGCCAAAGGTCTTTCCGATATATTTTCATTAGACTATAATGAAACATTTGAAAAAGTAAATAGTAATTCTCAAGTAGAAACAATTATAAAAAAAGTAGAACAAGAAAAAGTAGATAAATTAGAAGCTTGGATGAAAGAAAATGATATTTCTATTGGAATTAATATTGATGAGGACACCAAAAGATATTATCCTTATGGCGAACTTGCATCCAATGTTATTGGTTTCTGTGGTAATGATAATCAAGGATTAAGTGGGATAGAATCAAAATGGGATTCTGTTTTAACTGGTACTCCCGGAAAAATTGTTAGTGCTCAAGATAGTAGTCAAAAAGAAATACCAAATGCAGAAGAAACTTACATTTCTGCTGAAAACGGAAGTAATATTACCCTTACAATTGATTTAAATATACAATCTACCATTGAAAAATATTTAGAACAAGCTGTTCAAAAATATGAGTGTGAAGATGGTGGAAATGTCATTGTTATGAATCCTCAAACTGGTGATATTCTGGGAATGGCTTGCTACCCTGATTATGATTTAAATTCTCCTTATACGCCAAATTCCACACTAGCACAAACTTATGATTCTTTAACAGACGAAGAAAAGAGCGAAGCTCTATATCGAATGTGGGCTAATAAATCTGTTTCAGATAGCTATGAACCGGGATCTACTTTTAAAATTATTACTGCAAGTGCTGCTTTAGAAGAAGGTATTACTACTCCAGACGTAGAAGGTGATTTTATTTGTACTGGGCATGAAACTGTTGAAGATAGAACCATTGATTGTTGGAGATGGTATAATCCTCATGGTTCTCAAAGCTTAAGAAAAGCACTTTGCAATTCTTGTAACCCTGCTTTTATACAATTAGGACAAAGAATTGGTGCATCTACTTTATATAAATATTATCAGGCTTTTGGATTATTTGAATCAACAAATTCAGGACTATACGGAGAACAAAGTAGTATCTTCCATGATTTAGATGAAATCGGTCCTGTCGAACTTGCTACATATGCATTTGGTCAGAGGTTTCAAGTAACACCTCTTCAAATGATAACTGCGATTTCTTGTGTAGCAAATGATGGTGTTCTTATGAAACCAAATATTATAAAATCTATTACCAATACAGATACTGGTGCTATTACTGAAACTCAACCTACGGAAGTAAGACAAGTTCTTTCTAAATCAACTGCTGAGCAAGTAAAATCTATGATGGAATCTGTCGTATTAGAAGGAACTGGTAAAAATGTCCAAGTTTCCGGCTATTCTATTGGTGGCAAATCTGGAACTTCTGAGCCTACAGAAACAAACAAGGATGAAGGATATGTTTCTTCATTTGTTGCTATATCTCCAATCGAAGATTCTCAAGTAGTTATTTTACTTACATTATATGATCCTCAAAATAAAGAATATGGATATCAGGGTGGTTCTGTTGCAGCTCCTGTTGTCTCTCAAATGTTATCTGAAATATTACCATATTTAGGAATTCCATCAGACACAACAGAAAATGAAAATAAATCTGATAATTTAATTACAGTTCCTGATGTTAGAAATAAAACAATCACTGAAGCTAAGAAAATCCTTTCTGATGCTGGGTTTATCTGTAAAGTTACTTCTTCCGGAGATGAAAATTCTACTTTAGTTGCAGATCAAACACCAAAGCCCGGCGTTCAATTAACGAAAAACTCTATTATCATGTTATATGGAGAAGGAGATACCGTTGGTACTTCTGTTAGTGTTCCTGATTTATCTGGAATGACTGTCGCTCAAGCAACAAATGCCTTAAGATCTAAAAATCTTAATATTAGTTTTTCTGGTTCTGGTGTTGTAACTACACAAGATTATTCAGCTAATGAATTAGTTCCTGAAGGTACTGTCATTACTGTAAGTTTAAAACCAACTTTAACTGATGCCCATTAATTAAGCTAAAAGAAGAATGTCTGTATAAAACAGATACATTCTTCTTTTTCTTATTCCATTACCTCCTCTCTCCAATATTTTTTTAATATATCGTCCAATTTTTCTATTTTCTTACTTTTTTTAATTGCTTCTTCTATATTATCACCTCTTAAATAATTCATCCACGCTTCTTTTAAATTCATTTCTTTTCTTATTTTCATTGCAAATTTAGGCAACTCTAAAATATGCATTTCTAAATAATCTTTTACAGTATCTTCTATTTCTTTCTCTTTTAATACCATTCTACTATGATATTTTGTTTCTTTTGTAAATATAAAATCTAATATATTAATTGTTATTGTTTTAGCAATTTCTCGGTTATCATCATATTCCAACTGATTACTATAAATTTGTGCATAATATAAAAACATCTTTGTTAAAATATGTTCTCCATCAATGATTTGTATTCCGATATTTAATTCTTCATTTTCATTTGTTTTTATTCTTAAATCTGCAATACCAAAATTTTCTTCGGCAGGCAAATTATTTTTCCTCTTTTCTAAATATGGATTAATTTGGGCCTCTTTTATTTTTATATCTAATATAACTTCTATAAACTCTTTTAAGATATCTATATTATCTTCTGAATTTAAAACTCTTCTTAATACAAAATTACTTTTTGCAACAAATTTTCTATTCATAAAATAATTTTTAGTGCACTAACATTAACCTCCTTTGGATATTTGTTTGATGATTTATGGATATATAGCTCATGAAATAAATAAAAAATGAATTTGGTATTTTGATTAAAATAAAATAGAAATTTCTATCGAATAAAAATTATATAATTTATGTTAAGTATACTGTCAAAAAAAGAACTTGTCAACAAGTTCTTTTTATCAGACTGTTGACAAAGTATATAAAAATATTTTGTTCAACAGTCTTTTCTTTGGATTTATTTTTTTGATTTTAAGTTTTTTTATTATTTGAAAAAATAT
>CAJFRV010000020.1 GCA_904419495.1 uncultured Clostridia bacterium
TTTGCTGATACTCCTCTAAAATCTCTAACTCTTGGAAGTGCTACATTAAATAGTTTGTAAGCAAAATCATACATTTTATCTGCTCTTAATGTAACTTTACAACCTACATTCACACCTTCTCTTAATTTGAATGCTGCAATTGATTTTTTTGCTTTTGTTACAACTGGTCTTTGACCTGTAATTTGCATTAAATCATTCATAGCATTTTCTAAAGATTTAGGATTTTCTTTTACATCTCCTAATCCTATATTAATTACAATTTTATCAAGTTTTGGAACTTGCATAACTGATTTATATCCAAATTTATTCATTAATGCTGGGATTACTTCTTTCTCATATTGTTCTCTTAATTTTTCCATTTTGTGTGAATCCTCCTTTCTTCATAATTAATTTAATTTTGCACCGCATTTTTTACAAACACGAACTTTTTCTTCTTTTTCTACACTATATCCAACTTTTGTTACTTTTCCACATTTTGGGCAAACAACATTTACTTTAGAAGCTGGTATAGCACACTCTACTGATATAATTCCACTTTCGTCTCCTTGTTTTCTAGCTTTAACGTGTTTTTTTCTAACGTTAACACCTTTAACAACGATTTTGTCTTCTTTTGGTATAACTTCTAATACTTCTCCTGTTTTACCTTTATCATTTCCAGATAAAACTTGGACATTATCGCCTTTTCTTATTCTCATTAGAGATTACCCTCCTTTACTTAATGTCAGGGAACACATCTTTCCTCATGGTATTCCTATTGGGACAATATATGTCCCCTACCCATGTGAATGAATGTTAACCCTTGTTAAAACTTTCTTTATCTTTCTATTATATAGGAAAAATCAGCTTTTATCTTGACCTTATATAAGATTTTTCCGTATATAACAAGGTTAAGCTTCTTCTATTCGTGAAGTACTGCGTAGCAGTCTTCACATTTATGCATAGAAATCTTTGATTTCGTTATGCATGCTTTCCTTATAAAACTTCTGGAGCTAAAGATAATATTTTCATATAATCTTTTTCTCTTAATTCTCTTGCAACTGGTCCAAAGATACGTGTTCCTCTTGGAGTTCCATCTTCTTTTATTATAACAGCTGCATTTTCATCAAATTTTATATATGAACCATCTGCTCTTCTTAGACCTTTTTTAGATCTAACAACAACAGCTTTTACAACATCACCTTTTTTTACAACGCCACCTGGTGTTGCTGATTTTACAGAAGCAACAATTACATCTCCAATGTTACATGTTTTTCTGTAAGAACCACCTAAACATCTAATACACATAATTTCTTTTGCACCTGTATTATCTGCTACTTTTAATCTTGTTTGTTGTTGTATCATTTTTTTGTATCATTTTTGGTTCCTCCCTTCTTTAATTAATGTCATGGGACACATCTTTCCTCATGGTATTCCTATTGGGACAAGATATGTCCCTTACCCATGTGAATATATGTTGACCCTTAATAGAATTTTATTATTTATTTTACTTTTTATTTTATATCCGCTTTTTCCAAAACTTCAACTACTCTCCATCTTTTATCTTTAGAAAGTGGTCTTGTTTCCATTACTTTTACTTTATCACCAATTTGGCAAACATTTTCTTCATCATGAGCTTTTAATTTATATGTTCTTTTAACTGTTTTACCATATACGCCATGGCTTACATTTGTTTCTACTGCTACAACAACTGTTTTATCCATTTTGTTTGATTTAACAGTTCCGACCATAACTTTACGAAGATTTCTTTCTTCCATTTAGATTTCTCCTTTCTTAAACTTAATGACAAGGGACACGCCTTACCTTTTGGTCATTTCCACTTGGTTCAAGGAATGTCCCTTCCCCTTGTGAATAATTGATGACCTCTGCTAAAGTTATCTCCTATCTATTACGCTTTTTTACTTTCAGCTATTTTTCTTTCTGTCAATACTGTATTTATTTTAGCTATATCTCTTTTTACTTCTTTAATTTTCATTGGATTATCTAATCCGTTTGTAGCTAAACTAAATTTTAACTTGAATAATTCTGTTTTTAGTTCACCTAATTCTTTCTCTAGTTCTGGTGAAGACATTTCTCTAATTTTATTTATCTTCATCATTATCACCTACCTTTTCTTGTTCATAGCAAGTCTTAAAGCTTCCCTAGCAATTTCTTCTGGTACACCAGCAATTTCAAACATAACTCTTCCTGGTTTAACAACTGCTACCCAATATTCAGGAGCACCTTTACCTTTACCCATACGAGTTCCAATAGGTTTTGATGTAATTGGTTTATCTGGGAAGATTTTAATCCAAACTTTTCCACCTCTTTTTATATAACGAGTCATCGCAATACGAGCAGCTTCAATTTGATTACCAGTGATTAATCCAGCTGTTACTGCTTGGATTCCATATTCACCTTCTGTAACTTGATTTCCTCTTGTTGCTTTTCCTCTCATTCTACCTTTTTGCATTTTTCTAAATTTTGATCTTTTTGGCATTAATGGCATTATTTGTCTCCTCCTTCCTCTTGTTTAGTAGGAAGAACTTCACCTTTATATATCCATACCTTTACACCGATTTTTCCATATGTTGTATCTGCTTCTGCAAATCCATAATCAATATCAGCTCTTAAAGTTTGTAATGGAATATTTCCTTCTTTATAGAATTCAGTTCTAGCCATATCAGCTCCACCTAATCTACCAGATACTGAAGTTTTAATTCCTAAAGCACCTGCTTTCATAGATTTTTGCATGCATTGTTTCATAGCTCTTCTGAATGAAATTCTTCTTTCTAATTGACCAGCAATGTTTTCTGCTACTAATTGTGCATCTGTATCAATATTTTTAACCTCTACTATATTTAAGTTAACGTCTTTTCCAATCTCTTTTGCAAGTTCAGCTTTTATGCTTTCTGCACCTGCTCCACCTTTTCCAATTACGATTCCCGGTTTAGCAGTATATAAATTTACTTTAACGGCTTTTGCTGTTCTTTCAATTTCTATTTTAGAAATTCCAGCAGCATATAATTTTTTCTTTAAAAATTTACGGATTTTTTGATCTTCTACTAAATAATCTGCAAAATTTCTTGAATCTGCATACCATTTAGAGTTCCAATCTTTGATTATTCCAACTCTGACACCTGTTGGATGTACTTTTTGTCCCATTTTTTATAAATCCTCCTTTCTCTATTTGTCATCTCTTAACACGATTGTTATATGACTTGTTCTTTTTCTAATTCTTACTGCTGAACCTTTTGCAGCTGGTCTAATTCTTTTTAATGTAGGACCTTGATTTGCATAGATTTCAGCAACATATAAATTTTCATGTTTCATATCATGATTATTTTCAGCATTTGCAATTGCTGATTTTAATAATTTTTCAATGATTTCTGATGATGCTTTTGGTGTAAATTTTACGATTGCTAAAGCTTCATCTACATTTTTTCCTCTTATTAAGTCAGCAACAATTTTTACTTTTCTTGCTGAAATTCTTGTATATTTAAGAGTTGCTCTAGCTTCGTTTCTTACTACTGTTTCTTGCTCTTGCACTTTATTCTACCTCCTAACTATTGTCAGGGGACACATCTTTTCTTAGGGTATTTCTTTTAGGACAAGATATGTCCCCTACCCGTGTGAATGTGTGTTTACCCTTTTTTAAGTTCTATCTTTTCTTATTTACCAACTTTTGTTGTTTTTTCTCCTGCATGACCTTTAAATGTTCTTGTAGGAGCAAATTCACCTAATTTATGACCGATCATTTCTTCTGTAATATAAATTGGAACATGTTTTCTTCCATCATGTACAGCGATTGTATGACCAACCATTTGTGGATATATTGTTGAAGCTCTTGACCATGTTTTTATTTAATAATTTTTCTTCTACAAATGGTTTCTTCTTGCTTGATCTTGACATTAAATTTTCCTCCTTCTCTAGGGTTTATGGGGAAAACTATAATAAATCCCCCTACCCATAAAATTCTATTTTCTTCTCTTAACAATAAATTTATTTGATAATTTCTTTTTATTTCTTGTTTTGTATCCAAGTGCTGGTTTACCCCAAGGAGTAAGTGGTCCTGCGTGTCCAACTGGAGCTCTACCTTCACCACCACCATGTGGGTGATCTACAGGGTTCATAACAGATCCTCTAACAGTTGGTCTGATTCCCATATGTCTTTTTCTACCAGCTTTTCCTAATTTAACATTTTCATGATCACTATTACCTATAACACCAATTGTAGCTCTACATTTTGCCAAGATTAATCTCATCTCTCCTGATGGTAATCTTACATGTGCATATTTACCTTCTTTAGCCATCAATTGTGCACTTTGTCCTGCAGCTTTTACTAATTTTCCACCTTGTCCCGGATTTAATTCTATATTATGAATTAAAGTACCAACTGGTATGCTGTTGATTGGCATACAATTTCCCGGTTTAATATCTGCAGTTTCTCCAGATATAACTTTATCTCCATCTTTTAATCCTTGTGGTGCTATGATGTATGCTTTTTCTCCATCTTCATATTGAATTAAAGCAATATTAGCACTTCTATTTGGATCATATTCTATACCGATAACAGTTGCTTCCATGTTATCTTTTCTTCTTTTAAAATCAATAATTCTATATTTTTGTCTATTTCCACCACCTTGATGTCTTACTGTAATTCTACCATATGAATTTCTACCTGAATTTTTCTTTTTCTTAGCAAGTAATGATTTTTCAGGAGTTTTCTTTGTAATTTCTGAAAAGTCTGAAACTGTCATATTTCTTCTTGATGGTGTATATGGTTTGAAGTGTTTCATTCCCATTTTTTATTCTCCTCTCTCAGATTTATGAAAAACTTCGTCTTGCGTCGTTAAAATTTTATTCAAAAATGTTCATGTACAACAGTACGCTTCGCTTTTTTTATAAAATTTTGCCTAGCAATACTCGTTTTGGCTAAATCCTCTCTTTTACATTATTTACGGATGTTTTTCCTGCTCCGTATAACAGATATTTTTTATTCTCCGGGTTCTTTCCCGATAAATTTTTTAAATTCTTTTTCTATATACTTTTTCTCATATGAATCTTCTATATTTTCACTTATTTCTGATAATATAGTTTTTAATCTACTTTTGGGTTTATGTTCTTGTGAAACATTAACTTTTATTCCACTTTTTTCTTCCCATTCTTTCTTTCTATTATTCATACTGACTTATGCTCCCATAAATTCATCAATTGAATCTTTGTATTTTTTAGATACTTTAACTTCTTTTCCACCTTTTGTTAGATATGTTTCATCTGATGGATTTGTATCAATTGTTACAATTGCTTTTTTCCAGTCAGATGTTTTTCCAACATGGTATCCTACTCTTTTTTTCTTTCCTCTTACGGTAATTGTATTTACATTTAATACTTTTACTTCAAAAAGTTTTTCAACAGCTTTTGCTATTTCAACTTTTGTAGCTTTTTTATTTACTTTGAAAGTGTATTTACCTTCTTGTAATTGGTCATTACTTTTTTCAGTAACAACTGGTGCGATTATAATTTCTTCTGGTAACATTATGCGTACACCTCCTCTAATTTTTTAACAGTGTCTACTGGTAAAATTAGATTTGTATATTTTAATAAATCAAATATGTTTATGTTTTTCTTGATGACATTAAAACATTTTTATTATTCTCTGGAAGAATGATTAATGTTTTTCCTTCAACTTTCATATCTGCTAATGCTTTTACCATTGTTTTTGTTTTGATTTCTTTTACTTCTAATTTATCAACAACTGTTAATTCTTTTTCTAAAACTTTAGAACTTAATACTGATTTAATAGCAAGTCTTTTTTCTTTCTTATTTACTGTGTATTTATATGAACGAGGTTTTGGTCCTAAAGCAATACCACCTTTAATCCATTGTGGAGCTCTGATTGAACCTTGTCTTGCTCTACCTGTTCCTTTTTGTCTCCATGGTTTTTTACCACCACCTGAAACTTCTGCTCTTGTTTTTGTACTTTGTGTACCTTGTCTTTGATTAGCTAAATAGTTTACTAAAACGCTATGTACAATAGCTTCATTTGGTTCAATACCAAAAACACTATCAGCTAATTCTATATCACTTACTTTTTTACCTTTCATATCTAAAACATCTACTTTTGGCATTTCGTTCTTCCTCCTTCCTTCTATTTAGTAGCCTTTACAGCTGATTTTACTTTTAAGATAGCACCTTTTGCTCCTGGAACACTACCTTTTACCAAGATTACATTTTTATCCATATCTACTCTTACAACATCTAGGTTTTGTATTGTAACTGTAACTCTTCCCATATGTCCTGGTAATTTTTTACCTTTAAATACTCTACCTGGTGTTGATGTAGATCCCATTGAACCCGGTCTTCTATGATACATAGAACCATGTCCCATTGGTCCTCTGTGTTGTCCATGTCTTTTGATAACACCTTGGAATCCTTTTCCTTTTGATGTTCCTTGAACATCAATTTTTTCTCCTGCTTCAAAAACATCTGCTTTTACTTCGTCTCCAACTTTGATTCCTTCTATTGAATCTAATCTGAATTCTCTTAGATGTTTTTTGTTAGCTAATTTTGCTTTTGCAAAATGTCCTGCTTCTGGTTTGTTGATGTGTTTATCTTTTACATCTCCAAATCCTAATTGAACTGCATTGTAACCATCTGTTTCTACTGTTTTTACTTGTGCTACAACACATGGTCCAGCTTCTATAACTGTTACTGGAATTACATTTCCTTTTTCATCAAAGATTTGTGTCATTCCAATTTTTCTTCCGATTATTCCTTTTTTCATTTTCTTTCTTTCCTCCTAACTATTGGCTGGCTTGCTAATTATAAACTTCGTCTTGCATTGTTAAACTTCGTCAAAATATTTTCGATGTACGCCAAGTACTATCTCAAATATTTTTCCTCGTTTGCCTAGCAATACTTGTTTCTAATTATCAATATTCATTCTTTCTTTTCCAGCTTGGTTTTGATGACTGTTTCTAATGTGTGGGACGCTTTTTTCCCACCGGTAAATTCTTCTGGGATAAAAAACATCCCATAACGCTTCAACTGGTGTTCATCTGTATTCCAGTTGTTTACCTGTTTTAAAGTTTTATTTCTATATCTACACCAGCTGGTAACTCTAATTTCATTAAGCTGTCAACTGTTTTTTGTGTTGGATATAAAATATCGATAACTCTTTTATGTGTTCTCATTTCAAATTGTTCTCTTGAATCTTTGTATTTGTGTGGAGAACGTAAAATTGTTACGATTTCTTTTTGTGTTGGTAATGGAATAGGACCTGATACCTTTGCTCCTGCCATTGTAATTTTCCCTCCTTCTTTAAAATAAATTTTGTTTGTGATAGCAAGGATTTGCTATCGAAATTACCGTGGCAAGCTAAAACGCACTCAGGTGTTTTGAATGTTCCCTGTAAAAAATCCCAAAATATGCATGATCATTCTGGGATAAGTGCTTAAATTTTAAAACTTACCGCCTGGTCTTTGCCATGACATACTCCACCGAAGTTCCCTCCATCCCCGTTTTCTCTAGGGATGTAGCCACATTCAGCTTCATCGCTCAATTCATGCTCATATATTATACAATGATTACCAATAGATGTCAATATTTTTTTTAATTTTTCTTTATTAATGTCTCTTTTAAATTTCACCTTTTCATTTATTTTTCTACTCTTAATTACTTTCTTGCATTATTTTAAAAATATTGCTATACTATATATATACCAATTTATATAAACTAAGGAAGGTGTTGTATATGAACAAATTTTTAGATGAATTAAAATATAATGTAAATGCTATAACACATAAAGCAAAAAAAGGATTATTAGTTGGTGGATTGTCATTATTAGCAGCCTCTTCATTTATCGGATGCTCAAAATCCTCTTCTGATACTTCTGATTCAATAACCCAAGAAGAACAAAGTAATTCTGAAGAACTTGAGCAAAAGTTTAACTACATTTCTTCTGATGCAGATGAATTGGCAGCAAGATTAGAAGCTTTACCTTCTTTTTCTAAACTTTCTGATAAAGATGCTTTAGATGTATCAAACTTTTTACTTAGATATACATTTGCAAAAACTTCTCAAAGCTACAATGGTGAAGTATCTGCAAGTGTTATGGTTCCAGATATGCATAATCAGCTTCTTGATGGTACTTTTAGCATTCCAGAAAAAGCTCAAGTAGAATGTTTTAAATTTTTAAATGAACATGATAGTGAACATTTATATTTAAATTCAGATGCTGTAGAACTTTATAACGATTATATCACAGAAGGCGAAACTACAGATAGCGCTTTATCTGCAATATATACTGTAAAAGCTAATTTAATTGAACAAAACCCAGATCTATTAGACGATTTATCTTCAGACGATATTTTAAACTTAATAAAATCATCTTATGCTTCAGCATATAACAATAAAAATCCAGATAGCAACTATATCCGTGCTGTCGATACACGTTTATCTATAAATCTAGTTAATGAAAATGAACAAGATTATGATATTTTTTGGACGGTTCTTTCTGAAGATGGAACATCTTATGTATTAGAAAATAATCTTAACTCTAGTGGAAATGATTTAGTTGATGATTATGAAGAAGTATGTAAAAAATATTATATTAATGATTCTAATTCTTCTATGATAAAAAGTCTAAGAGAAGCAAATGAAAAAAACGAAGTTACAACACAAGAAATTGTCAATCAATTAGTAGATATTAATCAAGAAAAAGCACAAGAAGAAAATCAATCAAGACAATCCTCAAAAACAGAACGTCAAGTTGATGAAAGTAGATAATTAAATAACTAAAAAAAATTCAAAATACCAAATTGTAAACATCTATTTTATAATTTGGTATTTTAAATTTTATCATTTTTTAATGCATTTGTTTTCAAATATTCATATATTATTTTTTCAATATATGCTAAGCTTTCATAATTTGTTATGAATTTTCCATCATGTCTATGTCTTACATTACTTCTTATTATTCGTATTTGTTGATTAAACTCTCTTCGATAGATTTCTGCTAATTTATGTTTACTTAATCCTGCTTTCCATTTTTGAATAATTTCTTGTTTTTTCACACTAACACCTCTTAGTATTAGTGTTTACAATAATGTTCAATTTTATAAATTCTATCTATTTCTTATTTCTAACTTGCTATATAATAATTTAATAACAAATTAATAACAATTGTAAAATACCAAACTTCTAAAAGTTTGGTATTTTAACATTTTCATTATATTTCCATGATAATTGGTATAATCATTGGATTTCTCTTTGTTTTCATAAAAATATAATCTCTTAAATTTTCTCTTGTTGCTGATTTTATTGTTCCCCAATCTCTAATTCCTCTTTCTTCACATTTTTTAATTTCATGTCTTACAACAGATTTTACGTCATCCATTAAGTTTTCAGATTCTCTTACATAAACAAAACCTCTTGAAATAACGTCTGGTCCTGCTACAACTTCTCCTGTCGAAGAATCCATTGTTAAAACAATAACAATTAAACCATCTTGTGATAAATGTTGTCTATCTCTTAAAACAATATTTCCTACATCTCCTACTCCTAAACCATCTACAAGTACTCTTCCACAAAGTACAGTTGATGTGAATTCCGCTTTATTTTCATTAATTTCTAACACTCTTCCATTTGCCATCATAAGAATATGTTCTTTATCAATTCCCATACTTTGTGCAGTTTCACTATGTGCAATTAATTGTCTGTATTCTCCATGCACAGGAATAAAATATTTTGGTTTTGCTAAAGCAATGATTAGTTTTTGTTCTTCTTGACAAGCATGTCCTGAAACATGAATTGCTTCTAATGAACTATATACAACTTCTGCTCCTATTTGCATTAAATCATCAATTACTTTTGACACAAATTTCTCATTTCCCGGAATTGGTGTAGCAGATATAATAACCAGATCATTTGGTGTGATTTTCACTTTTCTATGGTCTCCTGCTGCCATTCTTGTTAGTGCTGACATTGGCTCACCTTGACTTCCTGTTGTAATAATCACTAAGTTTTCATCTGCATAATTACTTATCATATCTATATCAATAAAAATATTTTCAGGACAATCAATGTATCCCAATTCTCTTGCAGTTTCTATCATATTGATCATACTTCTACCACAAACAGCAATTTTTCGATTATATTTTACTGCTGAATTTACAATTTGTTGTACTCTATGCACATTTGATGCAAAGGTTGCAACTACAATTCTTTTTGTACAATGCAAAAATAGTTTATCAAAAACTTCTCCAACAGAACTTTCTGACATTGTAAATCCTTTTCTTTCAGCATTTGTACTATCTGACATTAATGCTAAAATTCCCTGATTTCCTAATTCTGCAATTCTTCCAAAGTCCATAATTTTTCCATCAATCGGTGTATAATCTACTTTAAAATCTCCTGTGTGTAAAACTGTTCCAGCAGGTGTTGTAATTGCTAACATTACTGAATCTGGAATACTATGTGAACTTCTAATAAATTCAACTTTAAAATTCTTTCCTAAAGAAATAGTTTCTCCTTGTATAACTTCATGTAAATCTGTACTTCTCAATAATTTATGTTCTTCTAATTTATTTCTAATTAATCCTGCTGTCAATTTTGTAGCATAAATTGGAATATTTATCTTTTTCAATAAATATGGTACTGCACCTATATGATCCTCATGTCCGTGAGTAATAATCAATCCTTTTATTTTATCTACATTTTTTTCCAAATAAGATATATCTGGTATTACCAAATCAATTCCTAACATATCATCTTCTGGAAATGATAGTCCACAGTCTACCACAATTATTTCATTCTCATATTCAAAAACTGTGATATTCTTTCCTATCTCATGTAAACCACCTAATGGAATAATTTTTAAATTTGATTTTTTAAAAACCTGTTCGTTTTCTTTTTTCTTTCTTCTATTTGTTCTAACTTTTTTAATCTCTTCATTATTACTTTCTTTCATATATTTTTTTTCTTTTACATTACTATTTTCTTTAATTGTATTATTATCTATATTTTTTTGATTTTTTCTTCTAGTATATGGTCTTTTTTTGTTTCCTCCTTCCTTATTTAGATTTTTCACGTTCTTATTTTCTATATTTTCACCTTTTTTTAAATTTTCTTCTGTCATATAAACTCCTTTCTTATTTTTTATATTTTCTCAATTTTACTAAACTTATACATTTGATTATTTCATCTAATAATTAAAACAAATCTATTCTATAAATAAAACAAATCTAGCTTCGTAAAAACTTTTCTCTACCTTACTAATTCAGCTATATATATTGAAGTTCTAAAAGAAGCACAAAGATCTGCCAACGAGAAAAATTGCTATTCAATTTTTCTGTGTAACGTTGTTTTTTGTTGAATCAAAAAAAACATTTTTTCTTATTCAACAAGAAACAATATTAATTAAATCGATAATTAATATTCTTTCATATAAAAATAGTTCTCAATCACTTTCATTTTTTATTTTCCGTACACACCATAATTTTATATTTTTATCATTTATATCTTAAATTTGTTCTTAAATCTCTTTTTTTCTCTTATTTCTTCTCTTACTCTTAACAAAGTATTTATTTAATAAAATCTCATTTCTTAGCATTTGCTTGCTAAACCACTCGTTATATTTTACTATATATTGGAAAAAAAGTCAAATTGTTCTTTTTTCTTTTAGTGCTTTATATAATTTATCATTATTCCAATAGATTGTATTATAAATAAATTTAACATATTTGACACTAGCAAATTATTAGTCGCTTCTATAACTCCTAATATTTTTCTTTCTTTTTCTTGCTTATAGTATTTTTGTGACTCAAAAAAAGTAATAAATTCTGGGATACTTGTTATAACGCCTAATAAAATTCCTAAAATGGATTCCGCAATGCCATATGTTTCTGAAAGTCTTTTTAATACATTTCCAAGTGCATCTCCTATTATATATAGCAAAATCCCTGCGATTATAATCAATAAAAAATACACATATGTTTTTTTATGATTATGTTCTTTTTTTGTTTCTTTTATCATTTGATTTTTTTCTATTTTTTCTTCATAACCTTTCAAATATTTTTCATGTATATTTTTTATTATCCATGAAAATAAAAAATATAAAATCATAAACAAAATCACAAAATAAATATTTATATTTTCATCATATTCTAATAAAAAAATCGGCATAAAGATTGTAAAAATAGCAATTCCTAATTGTATTATAATTGCCTTATTTTTTATTTCCTTATGATTCTTATTTATTAAAATTGATACTATATACTGGATAAAATTAATTACATTTGAACCAAATATATTGTATAAACTCGTACTCGTTAACCCTTTAAAGCAGGAAACTGTTACAGTCAAAAATTCTGGTATAGATGTAGCTATTCCTGTAATACTACCAATTATTCTTGGCTTCAATTTTAAATTTTCTGCTATTCCCCTTAATGCTTTCGCTAACAGGATTTTTGAAAGTAATACTATTAAAATTGTATATATCAAAAATTTTCCTATTTCTATAATCATTTTTCTCTTTCCTTTTATATTTATTTTGTCCAAGTTTTTTATTTTTATAATCAATTATATACAAGTTATTTTTATGTTATACAAAGGTATCACTAGAATATATACTAAATTCACTTGTTTTTATTGCTATTTAGCAGAAAATAGTATATAATGACTTCGTAATTGTAAAGGAGCGTGTATAAATGGAAGAAGTTAAAATTGGACAAGTTTATCGACATTTTAAAGGTAACTATTATTTTGTAGAAAATATAGCTTATCATTCGGAAACCAAAGAAAGAATGGTTATTTATAAAAATTTGTATCCTAGAGATGATGGACGTTCCTTATGGGTTAGACCTGAAAGAATGTTTTTAGAAGACATTCCTGAAAGACCTGATAATATAACTGGGCAAAAAACAAGGTTTTCCCTAGTAACCGATTTACAACAAGATTATACAAAAAATTAATACAAAGATTTTATTTTTTAATAACTTTAGTTTAAAATGTCCCAAACGGAAACGTCCCCAATTGGACAAAAGGAGGAAATTTATGATTGATATTAAGTTTTTAAGAGAATATCCTGATATTGTAAAGGATAATATAAAAAAGAAATTTCAAGATCATAAGCTAGTTATGGTAGATGAGGTAATTGATTTAGATAAAAAAAATAGAGAAGCACAACTTGCTGGTGATAATCTAAGAGCTGAAAGAAAGAATTTAAGTTCTCAAATTGGAGAAATGATGAAGACTGGTAAAAAAGAAGAAGCTGAAAAAGTAAAAATGCAAGTTCAAGAAATCAACTCAAGGTTAGAAGAAAATGAGAAATTAGAAAATAAATATACTGAAGAGATAAAATCAAGAATGATGAAAATCCCTAACATTATGCATGAATCTGTCCCTATTGGAAAAGATGATTCAGAAAATGTAGAAATTCAAAAATTTGGAGAACCTATTGTTCCTGATTATGAAATTCCTTTTCATGGAGAAATCTTAGAAAATTTAGGTGGTTTAGACCTAGACAGTGCTAGACGTGTTTCTGGTAATGGTTTTTACTACTTATTAGGTAATGTTGCAAGACTTCACTCTGCCGTTTTAACTTATGCTAGAGATTTCATGATTAATAAGGGATTTACTTATTGCATCCCACCATTTATGATAAGAAGTGATGTTGTAACTGGTGTTATGAGTTTTGAAGAAATGGATGCCATGATGTATAAAATTGAAGGTGAAGATTTATATCTAATTGGTACAAGCGAACATTCTATGATTGGTAAATTTAAAGACCAAATCTTAAAAAAAGAAGATATGCCATATACGATGACTTCTTATTCTCCTTGTTTTAGGAAAGAAAAAGGTGCTCATGGAATTGAAGAACGTGGTATTTATAGAATTCATCAATTTGAGAAACAAGAAATGATTGTTGTTTGTGAACCTGAAGATAGTTGGAATTGGTATGATAAAATGTGGTCATATACAGTTGAATTTTTTAGAAGTATGAATATTCCTGTAAGGACTTTAGAATGTTGTAGCGGAGATTTAGCTGATTTAAAAGCAAAATCTTGTGATGTAGAAGCATGGTCTCCTAGACAACAAAAATATTTTGAAGTCGGAAGTTGTTCTAATTTAACAGATGCACAAGCTAGACGTTTGGGTATTCGTGTTAAAGGTGAAAAGGGAAATTATTTTGCACATACACTAAATAACACTGTGGTTGCTCCCCCTCGTATGTTAATTTCCATTATGGAAAATAACTATCAACCAGACGGTAGTGTTATCATTCCAGAAGTGCTAAGACCATATATGGGTGGACTTGAAAAAATCGATCCTATTAAAAATAAATAATAGTTAAAATATATTTCAATGTTTTTAATTTTTATGCTTATACTATAAGGAAGGCATGCGTTAACAAAATTAAAGATTTTGATGCACACATGTGAAGGTCGTTTCGCAGTACTTCACAAATATAAGAAGCCTAACCTCGTTGTATAGGAAAAATTTATATAAATATTCTAAAAGGAGAAAAATAATATGATGAATAAAAATATAACAATAATTGTTGGTGTTAAATGGGGCGATGAAGGAAAAGGAAAAATAGCTGCAATAGAAGCACAAAATGCAAAACTCGTTATTAGAGCAACTGGTGGAAGTAATGCCCGGACATACAGTCATTTATAAAGATCAAAAATTACCATTACACTTAATCCCGGGAGGAATTGCTTATCCTCAGACCACTTGCATTATCGGTCCCGGCGTTGTACTTGATTTAGAAGTATTATTTGAAGAAATTGCATTTTTAAAAAAATGTGGTATTCCAGACATTGAATCAAGGTTAAAAATTAGTGGACGTACACATGTTACGCTTCCTTATCATAAAGATTTAGATGGCTTATATGAATCCTTAAAAAATAAACCAGTTGGAACAACCAAAAGAGGAATAGGTCCTACATATGCAGATAAGAGTAATCGTGTTGGTATTAGAATGTATGATTTACTTCTTCCAGAAGATGAATTAATTCATAAAATAGAAGAAGCCACAAAAGTTCATAATCAAGTTTTTAAAGCAAACAATATGGAAAAATGTATTGTTGATTGTCAAAAATTAGGTAAACAATATCACCAATATGGTGAATCCTTAAAAAATTACATTACAGATATCGAGCCTCTAATTTTCAACAGTATTAAACATAATGAAAAAATTGTTGTAGAAGGTGCACAAGCTTTCCGTTTAGACTTAGATCATGGAGATTACCCAATGGTTACTAGCTCACATCCAGTTGTTTCAGGAACACTTTGTGGAGCAGCCCTACCAGCACAAGCCTTAAATGTCGTTATCGGTGTTGATAAAGCATATAATAGTAGAGTAGGAAATGGTCCATTCCCTACCGAATTGCCTGCTTCACTTGATGAAAATGGAAATGTTATAAAAAATGCAGAACCTTTAGAAGGTGATATTGTTCGTGATTTAGGTCATGAATACGGTACAACAACTGGTCGTCCTCGTAGATGTGGATGGATGGATTGTCCTATTCTTTGCTCTGCAAAATATACTTCAGGTATTGATTATTTATGTCTAAATCATTTAGATACTTTAGGAGAAATTGGTAAAAAATTAGGATATGTTAAAGTTTGTACAAGCTATTTATATAAAGGTGAAAAAATTCATCATTATCCTGATGACATTGTAGTAACAGGTGAAATCCCTGAACCAATTTATGAAACTTTAGAAGGTGGTTGGACAATTGATAGTTCTTGTAAAAAATACGAAGATCTTCCAGAACTTGCAAAAAGATTTGTTGAGATTGTAGAAAGAGCTTCTGGTATTCCTATTAAATATATTGGAACTGGTCCTGCAAGTAATGATTTAATTGTAAGAGAAGATATCTAATAGTAAGAGAGCCTATGATGCTCTCTTTTATGTTTGAAAAAAACAAATACATATGTTATGATATAGTTATAATTATTATGAAAGGAGTATATGATATATCCATATATCATAGTAAAAATAGAATTATGAACATACATAATCCCCAATTTGAAATATCCGCAGTTGGACCAAAACAATATCCCAAAAATCACTTACCAGAAATTGTTTTAGTCGGTAAATCTAATGTAGGAAAATCTAGCTTTATCAATACAATGATTAATAGAAAGAAACTAGCTAGAACCAGTAGCGAGCCTCGGAAAAACACGTCAAATTAATTTCTATAATATGGATGATACTTTCTATTTCGTAGATTTACCCGGGTATGGATATAGTAAAATGTCTAAAAAAGAGCAAGAACAAGTTGGAAAATTTATAGAACAATATTTATTCCATAGAAATGAAATTATGCTAATTATATTTTTAATAGATATTCGCCATAGTCCTACTAGCAATGATAAACTTATGTATAATTATATTATTTCATCTGGTTTGCCTTGTTTGATTCTTGCAAACAAAGCAGATAAAATTGCTATCACCAAAGTTGATGCAGTGGTAAAAAATTTACAAAAAGAATTAAATCCTATAGGAGATATTCCAACAATGCCCTTTTCTTCTGAAAGAAAAATATATAAAGATGATGTGTGGAATTTTATTGATGATTTCTTAACAAAAAAATCCCTTTAAAAGGGATTTTCTTTTCGCTTTTCTAATTTGGTTATTACTTTTAAAGCTTTTTCTCTAGGAAGTATAATTACATGTCCACACCCTTGGCATTTCAATTTAAAATCTACACCAATCCTCGTAATCTCCCATAATTTACTTCCACAAGGATGTACTTTTTTCGTCCTTACAATATCTCCAATTCTATAATCCATTTTTCTCTCCTTTTTGTCCAGTTAGGGACGTTTCTTTTTGAGACATTTTTATGTAAAGTTAACTTGTGACCTTAATATATATAATATTTTAATTTCATATTATTCGCATTTAGAAACGCAATGAACTTTACATAAAAATGTCTCAAAAAGAAACGTCCCCAACTGGACAATTAGACCAATCTCCTAATCTTCTTTTGCTCTTTCAAATCTTTTTTCTATACTTTCTTTTCCTAATACTTGCATAATTTCATACATGTCTGGTGTATTAGTCCTTCCAGTTAATGCTACTCTTAAAACTGTGCTAACATCTCCTACATGTGCTTTATAGGCTTCTGGATTTGCTTTATATTCTTTTACTTCTTTCGCATATCCAAGTTCTCCTGCAAGTTCTTTTATCTTGTCAAACCATTGTTGCTTATCATCATTTTTATCATAATATTTTTCCATATATAAATCTAATATTTTATAAATATCTTCTTTTTCATTAATTACTTGATATGGATATTCTTGTTTTTTTGCTAGAAATTTTTCATCATACATATATTCTATATTTTCTTTAACATCTGACCATTTGGCAATATCTTTTCTAGGTTTTTTATTTCCTCTTTCAATTCCAAATATTTTTAAAGCATATTCCTTATTTTGTAACATTTCTTCTAATTCTTTATCATAATTCTTTGCCCATTTTAGAGAATTTTCATATACTTCATTTGCTGTAAATTTAGAAATAACTGTTTTTCCAACATCTAATAGTTTTATCATATCAAATAATGCGCCACTGACGCTCATTTTATTTAATTGCAATTCAAATTCATCAATAGATTTATCTTTATTAGCTCTTCTCCAGTTTTCGAAATTAGAATTTGCAATATTTAATAAATATTCATTTACTGCTTCTTTTGGAATTCCCATTTCATCATAATATGATACGGCTGCTTCTGGATCTTTTCTTTTACTTAATTTTCTTTTATTTCCATTATCATTTTTCATAATTGGTGCAATATGAGCATATTTAGGCGCTTTGAAGCCTAATTCATGGAATAATTGTAAATGTAATGGAACTGATGATAACCATTCATCTCCTCTAATTACATGTGTTGTTCTCATTAAATGATCATCTACTGCATGTGCAAAGTGATATGTTGGTAATCCATCTGCTTTTATAATAACAATATCTTGATCATTTTCTGGAAAATCTACATTTCCTTTTATGACATCATGATGTTTGATTTTTCTATCTTCACGTCCGGGTGATTTAAAACGAACAATGTACTTCTCTCCATTGTTTATTTTTTCAATAGCTTCTTCTACAGTTATATTTCTACATTTCGCCCAAACACCATAATATCCCGGCCTAATCTTAGCTGTTTCCTGTTTTGTTCTCATTTCTTCTAGTTCTTCTGGTGTACAAAAACATGGATATGCCTTTCCTTGTTCAATTAAATATTTGGCATAACTTTGATATATCTCTTTTCTCATAGACTGTCTATATGGTCCATAATTACCTTTTCCTTCTGTTTCTGAAATCATTCCTTCGTCAGGTTCAATTCCAAAATTATCTAAAGATTGTACAATATCTGTAATCCCATTTTCTACTTCTCTTTTTTGGTCAGTATCTTCGATTCTTAATAAAAAGACACCTTCTGTTTGGTTAGCTAATTTTCTAGCAATTAAAGATTGGTATAAACCACCTATATGCACAAAACCTGTTGGACTTGGTGCAAATCTTGTAACAATTGCTCCCTCTTTCAAATTTCTTTCCGGATATTTTTCTTCGTAATATGTTATATCCTTTGCATTTGGAAATATGACATTTGCTAAATCTTTATAATCCATTTCTATCTTTCCTCTCCTTTTACTTCTTTTGACAATTGGTTCTTATTAAAATAACAATTCTCTATATTTTGCTCTTTTTCATTGAATTTTGCAATAAATCTTAATAAATCTTCAAATGTGAATTGAGACCTTTGTTCCAATGGCATTTTACTTTTTATTATTCTCTTGATCTCATTAAGTGATTTATCACTATTTTTCTTTATAAGTACTAAAATTTCCTCTTCTGTCATAATTTTTTCCTTTCTAGTTAACATTCTTTATGTCAAATATTATACTATATTTTTCCTTATTTCACAAGTCTTTTTCTTCAGTTTGTGAACGTGAATGAAGTTTTTTAAATACAGTAATTGTTTTAAAAATTTTAGAAGTTTTAAAATTTTTAATAGCATTTGGTATATGAGAAATATATATACCTAATATAATGCATAATCCACTAAGCAATATTTCTATTCCATTCATTCCTTGTGGTAATAATACAAATACAGAGCCAATTGTAAAACCTATAATACTATAAAAAGTTTGTGCATAATACTTTTCTAATAGTCTTTTTGTTATTTTCATAACAATAACACTTCCTAATACTAATCCAATTCCTATAGGGATTAATACTACCCAATACAGATTTGCTATTGCTTGTAAATATACAGAATATACACCTAGTAACATTAAAATAATGGTACTACTTACACCGGGTACAACAATTCCTAAAGACATCATAATACCACAAAAAATTAAATATATTCCATTAATGTCTTCTAGATTTGTTTGAATTGCCATTCTATTTTCTAGTATAACTGTTACAATACCTATTATTAGTGTTATCAACAAATATATCACATTTTGTGGATGAAATGATTGTTTTGTATTTACTTCTTTTAATAATGACGGGATTGTTCCTAGAATCAATCCAATAAATATTGATTTTGTTTGTATTGGAAATTCATATAATACATAATTTAATATATTACTAAATAATAGAACACCTATTCCGACACCTAATGCTATTGGAAATAAAAACTTTAAATTATTTCTTATATCTTTAAAAAAATTTAAAACAGAATCTAATAACTTTTCATAGATCCCAAATATCACACATAATACACCACTACTAACTCCCGGTACAATCGCTCCTGCTCCAATAAAAATTCCTTTGATTATATTAAAAAATCCTTTCATAAATACACTTCCTCATTATGAAAATATATCTTAAAACCTCTCATAGTTTCCTTTCTTATTGTATGAGGTTATTTTTTATTCATTCATCTAAAATAGTTTTTATTTAGATTTCTAATGATTAACACTTCTATTGTTTTCAAAGATTTAAATTTGTTTTTCACATATAAAAAGGATACTATATCTTTTTCCTACCTTACTTATGTATAATTTTAAAATTCTTAAATTTTCATTATTGATTTTAAAAAAACTTTTTTATGGTCAGGCACGTTTATTGTTCTCAAACATATAATTTGTTATGCAAGATTTTTAGTATAATCAAAAATTCATTTTATTACTTTACACATAAATTTTTTATTTTCTATTTGGAGGTGCATATATGTTTTCAGCACTTTGTATGTCCGGTATTTTAGGATTTATCGAATTTCTAAAATCTTCTGTGTTTTTAGTAGGATATATATCTAGTAGTAGTATATTTCCAGAACCTTTAACATCTGAAGAAGAAAAAATGTATTTAACCCAAATGAAAAATGGTGATGAAGAAGCACGAAATATTTTAATTGAACGAAATTTAAGGTTAGTTGCTCATATTTCAAAAAAATATTCAACCACTAATGTTGAACAAGATGATTTAATTTCGATTGGTACAATTGGGCTAATAAAAGGCATCAATAGTTTTAACATTGATAAGGGCTCCAAACTTTCCACTTATGTTTCTAGATGTATTGATAATGAAATTTTAATGCATTTAAGAGCTACTAAAAAATTAGGTGCAGAAGTTTACTTAAATGAACCAATTGGAAAAGATAAAGATGATAATGTTATTACATTACAAGAAATTTTAGAAAATGATGACAGAAATATTGAAGATACAGTAGATATAAAAATGAAAATTAAATTATTATATGAAAAAATGAAATCAATTTTAAAAGATAGAGAAAAAACAATTTTAGAACTTCGATTTGGCCTTGGTGGTCATAAACCAAAAACACAACACGAAATTGCAAAAATGATGGGAATTTCTCGTTCTTATGTTTCTAGAATCGAGACAAAAGCTATTGGAAAATTGTCAAAAGAATTTAAAAATTTATAAAATATCATTTTTGTTGTTTTATTGACTAATATATAAATTTTCACGATGTTATTTTTATCTACTTTATAACATCGTGATTTTATTATATTTATTTGATATTCTATTTTCCTTTATACTTTCTTAAATCTTCTTAAATTACTTTATAACCCAATAATTGTACTTTGTTACTGATAAAATTTATATTTTCTGTCTCTTTTTTTCCTAATTCTGTTGATAAATATTTTTTATTGTCATCTGCAAAAACTGTAACTATACTATTTTCTAACTTATCTTGTGCTAATACTGATCCTATAAAGTTAGCTCCTGATGAAATTCCAACTCCTAATCCTAATTCTTTTGATAATTTGATTGCCATATTAATAGCATCATCATCATTAATTAATATGATTTCTTTTTCAACAATCTTTTGGTTTCTACTATATATTTGAGGTACAAAATCATCTCCAATTCCTTCTATCTTATGTTGTTCTATTATTTTGCCATTTGACAATATTGGCATTTTTTCTGGTTCCAAGGCATAAATCTTTATTTTATCATCTTTTTCTTTTAATCGTTTTCCTATCCCAATCAATGTTCCTCCTGTTCCCACTCCAGAAATAAATCCTCCAATTTTTTCTCCTTCTAATTGTTCTAAAATTTCTTTTCCTGTCGTCTCATAGTGTGCTATTATATTATCTTCGTTTTCAAATTGGTTCGTTAAAAATCCATTTAAAACTTTTGCTAAATTTTTAGCTTCTTCTACACATTTTAGAAAACCACCTTCCTTTTTTGAAACCAAATATATATTTGCACCATATAATTTCATCAATTGAATTCTTTCTTTACTCACCCATTCTGGCATAAAAATATAAACCGGATGATGATAATAAGCTCCTAATGCTGCTAAAGAAATTCCTGTATTTCCACTTGTTGCTTCTATAATTGGCATATTATCTTTCAAAATTCCTTTTGCTTTTGCACTTTTTATCATATAATATGTTACTCTATCCTTGATACTACCTGTCATATTATACATTTCTAATTTGGCATATATATGATTTTCTTTTTTTCTATATCTATATTTAATCTTTATCATTGGTGTATTACCAATTAATACACGTTTTTTCATAAGATTTTCTCCTCTCTTATTTATCTTTTTAAACTTTCCTACTTCATAATAGTTTCTACTACTTTTGTTTATTATATTCAGAAAAAAAATTATGGATACTTTTCAAACAAGTTACTCTCTAAATTTTTTACAAATATTGTTGACATTTCTTTTTATTTATCTTATAATGTTTCGTAGCAATCAAGCAGTAATATCTGTTTGTGCGCATCACCACCCTTTAGCTGAAACTTTTTAAGCTACTGGCTTGGTGATTCCCCTTTTGAGGAAAAAGAGGAAGATGTCAGAGCTTGGGATAACTCTGACAGTGTGGGAAGACGAGCAAGGGAAAGAACCATACTTTAGGTATGGTTCTTTCTCCTTATATATCTTACTGATTTATTATCATTTTTCTCTTCGAATAATCCAATCTTTCTCACATTTAATTGGTAATTTCATCATCACTTTTTGCCCTTTTACCCCCGGGCTTACTGCCTCTATTTCTTCTTTTGTATCATAATCCCATAAATTATCAATTGTAAATTCTACAGGTTTCAATTGATATGGAATTAAAATTTCCATTTTATCTCCTACTTGAAGTTTGTTTTTTATTTCAATAACAGATTTTTCCTGATCATATTCTACAACTTTTCCACCAAACTCATATTTTTCGTTATATTGTCTTCCTCCATATTCTTGTATATCTTTATTATTTCTATCATTAAAATAAAAAGTTGTTAATCCTCTTGTTTTTACTTTTTCTAATTCAGTCAAATATTTTGTATAATCATAATGCTCTGGATCTTTTTCATAGTCATCAATTGCATTTCTATAAGCCCCTATAACACTTGCCAAATAATATTCTGTTTTTAATCTTCCTTCTATTTTTAAGCTATCTACACCCATTTCTATAATTTCTGGTATCTCTTTTATTAAGCACAAATCTTTTGAAGAAAAGATACTTGTTCCGTATTCGCTTGTTTCAATTGGCATTAGCTCTCCCGGATTATTTTTTTCTTCTGCATATAAGTTATATGACCATCTGCAACTTTGTGCACAATCTCCTAGGTTTGCACTTCTACATGCCATAAAATCACTTAAAAAGCATCTTCCTGAAAAAGCAAAACAAATAGCTCCATGTATAAAAATTTCTATTTCCATTCCTTCTGGTTTGTTTTTCATGATATATTTCAATTGTTCTTTATTCAATTCTCTTGCCATAATCATTCTTTTGGCTCCATTATGATACCAAAAGTTTGCTGCATGAAGACTTACAATATTAGCTTGTGTACTTACATTAATTTTGACACTTGGTGCGTATTGCTTTAATATATCTATTACGCCCCCATCTGCAGCAATAATTCCGTCTGGATTTAATATTTCTAATTTTTTTGCCATTTCTATAATTTCTTCATATTTTTCGTCCCAAGCAAAAATATTTAAAGTAACATATACTTTTTTTCCAATACTGTGTGCATATTTTATTGTTTTTTCCAAATCATCATCTTTCATATCTGCTCTTGTCCTTAAAGATAGTGATGATGTTCCACAATATACAGCATCTGCTCCGTACAAAAATGCAATTTTGGCTTTTTCATAAGAACCTGCTGGTGCTAATAATTCTACTTTTTTCACTTTTTTTCCTCTTTTCTATATTTTATTTACATAAATCTAGTAAATTTTATCACATTTTTGCAGTTTTTACAATAACTTTTGAATTCTTCTATTTTATATGATATAATAATATTGAGGTGAATGAAATGGCTTTTTACCCTAAAGAAAGAAATGAATTTTTAAAATCTTTAAAAGATATAGAAATTAATCGATCATTAGTAGAAAATTTGATTGAAAGTTTTACCCCTGATGGATTATCAAATATGTACGAACTTTTTACAAAATTGAAAGATATTAAACTTAGTTCTTCTCAATTTAAAATTCTTACTAGTAAAATATCTTCTCATTATTCTCAAAATATTGTTGATTTACTTAACAATCCTATTACAAGCAGTGAGATCAATCAATTATTGGAAATCATGAAACAAGATTATCTTGAAGTTATTACATCTAATAATCCTAAAAATATATCAGATGAAGAGCAAGAACGTCTAAAAATAATTATCAATAAACACTTTCCATCGTTATTTTTGAGTTTTATAAAAACGCCTATTAGTCCTGAAGAATTTTCAAGACAACAACAACTTATCAAAGAAACTGTTATTAAACTTAGTGATATGTACTATAAGCAAACTACTTCTCACGGTCAGCAAAACTCAGACTATGTAGGTAGTGGTATCTATTTAATCTACCGAAAATTATACCCAGAACTTTCCATAACACTTCCTAAACGTGAAAAAGGTGCAAAAAGTTTTATAGATAATACACAAAAAGAATTAAATAAAAATATAAAAAATATGATTCCTAACAATATTGAAACTGGTATTACCTTTTCTGATATGGAAAAACATATTGTTTCTACTCCAGAAAATCCAAATAATTTTACTGATAAAACCAATGCTGATCTTTCTGGAATTACGGTTGTTTTAAATTATGTTGATGATGCAATTTACTTTGACGAAAGTGAACCAGAAAATACTGAAATTATAAAATTAAAAAAGCAAAAAAATGATAATTTAAGATTTATACATAGTGTAAAACATTATTTGAATGAATATGATTTCGTCATGACGCAAGAAGAATATTTTCAGATATATATTGAATTACTACACCGTTTACAAGACAGTACATATCCAGAATGTACACACGAAATAAGGGAAGGCTCATATTCTTCTAGATTAGAATATGCTATTGCTAATTACAAAAAAAATGCAGAAACTAATTCTTTTGCTCTCAACGCAACAGATGATGAGGTTGCAGAACTACGTCACCTTACAGATTGTTTAAAAAAGCGTTTGTATGATAAATTAGAAAATGAAATTTTAAGCATTACTTTTCCTCATGTGTTAGCTGATCCTTTATTCACAGATGACTTTAAAATGACTTGTAAATTTGTTAAATTTACCAAAAAGGAAAATGGATTTTGTGCAATCTACTATGAATTAACCGATGCATTTGGTAGAAAAATAGAAGTACAACTTCAATCTAATATGAGATATAAGGAAACACTAAATGGGCTTTCTAGTCATAATGATATGCCTAACAAGAAGGTTGATATTAAACCATTTTTTGAATTGGTAGGAAATAAAAATGACCCTGAGCTTCTTAATTCTTATCTTTCTCTATTGGGCAGAACTTCTAGGAGTCAAGAAGAATCTTTAATACAAAAACTAGAAAAATTAGAAGAAGCGAAAAATTCTCGTACAAAATCACCTGAGGAAAAGAGACAAGTAGACAATTCTATTCGAAGATTAAGAAAGAAAATTGAAGCTATAGAAACTGCAAGAAATAATATTAAAATTAAAGATGAATTTATAGAAGAACACGAAATGATTGATACAGAAAATACGCAAAATGAAAATAATTATGGAATAAAATATGTAGATGGTAAACCAATAAAAGTATATGATACAAAAACTGCAAAACGTATCAGTAAAATATCAATTGAACAATATCTACTTACATATGCAGAATATATCTCTCCTGTTTCTATGAAAGTTATTAGTTCAGCACATGCTACTTCGCCTGAAGCCTATATTAATAAAAAGACTCTAGTTGAAAGTTTTTCAGAAATATTACGAAAAGGAGGAGAAATCACTTATCTTTCCGAATTATTAATTGATAAGCTCAAAGAAATCTTAAATATAAAGGATAGAAATCAGCTCTCTCTTGAGGATTTAAGAGAATATGCTCAAGACAGTCAAAATGGTTTTTATGCATCAGAAGGAAATTGGAAAAATATATCTGATACAAGTGCAAAAATTGAAGGTAAAAGACCTCAGCAATCAGAACGATAATATAAAAAGTTGTTGATATTAATGTAATATCAACAACTTTTTATGTTCATAGACAATAAGATACAATATACCTAACAGCTCTCTTTCATTATTATATTAGGTAAAGAACCTATTATCTAATTTTACTAATCGCTAACCCATCTCCAACTTCTAAAATTTCTGTCTCTAAATTTGGATTTTCACTAACCTCTTTTATATATTCTCTTAAGTTTCTAACAGCTGTTCTTTGCTTATGTTTGTTATAATCACTCATAACATAACCTTTGTATAAAATATTATCTGCAAAGATAATTCCATTTTTGTTAATCATCCTTAGAGATTCCTTTAAGAAAAATGGATATTTTCCTTTGGCAGCATCGATAAATACCACATCATATTGTTGATTTAATGTTGGTAAAATTTCTACCGCATCTCCTTCATAAATGTTTATTTTATCTTCTACTTCTGCTAATTTGATATTTTTCTTTGCCTCTTCTACTCTATCAGCTTCTCTTTCAATGGTATCAATGACACCATTTTCTGCTAAAAATTGTGTAAAACATATTGCTGAATATCCTACCGCTGTTCCAATTTCTAGTATTCTATTAGGTTTGTTTTTACTTAAATATTTTTCGATAACTTCCAATGTTTCGTCCATGATGATTGGAATATGTTCTTCTAATGCTTTTTGTTTTATTTTTTCTAATTCTATTATATTCAATTCTATTTCCCCCATATCGTTTCATTATCCATTTTTCTTTTTATTTATTTTTTAAGAACTGCCATCTTGACAGTTCTTCTTTTTATATTATTTATTTTTAGGATATAACTTAAATAATTTATCATTTAGTTTTTGATAAATGGGTACCATTCTTGGTTCACTCGTTATTTCTGTTGCTTTATCAATATCTATCCATTTCACACCACTATTCTCATCTTCTTTTATTTTTAATGGTTCATTCTCATCAGCTTCAAATAAATAGCAACAATCTAAATGTAAATGAGAAGGTACAAATTTTCCTCTTTTTATATGACAATCTACTGTTACAATTTCTAAACTATATATACCATCATTTAATACTTTTAAGTGTTCTAATCCTGATTCTTCTTTAGCCTCTTTTAATGCAACATGTAACAAATCGTCATCTCCATCTGCATGTCCACCTGTCCATGCCCAAGATTGATAAATGTTATGATAGATCATTAATACTTTTGTTCTTTTCTTATTTACAATCCAACTAGAAGCTGTAAAATGACACATTTTATTTTCTCTAGTTAATACATCTTTAAAGGTATTCATATATTCTATCATCATCGCTTTATCTTCTTGTTCTTGTTCATTAAATGGCACAAAACGTTCTATTTGTTCTTTTAGTTCCATAATTTTACTCTCCTTTTTTTAAAGGATTTTTATTTTCATCTAGCAGTATATGTTCTTTCCATTACAATAAAATTTCTATTACTTATTTCTGTTTGCTCTTTCTCTTTCCTTTGTATCTAATATTTTCTTTCTCAATCTAATTGATTTTGGTGTTACTTCTACCAATTCATCATCTTGAATAAATTCAATTGCTTTTTCTAATGACATTTGAATTGGTGGTACTAGACGTAATGCATCATCTGATCCTGAAGCTCTTGTATTTGTTAAATGTTTTTCTTTACATACATTGATTGCCAAGTCTTCTCCTCTTGAATTTAATCCAACAATCATACCTTCATATACTTCTACACCGGGTCCAATAAATAAATCTCCTTTATCTTGTGCATTGTATAATCCATATGTTACAGATTTTCCATTTTCAAAAGCCACAATAGTTCCTCTAACACGAGCTTGGATATCTCCTTTATATGGTTCATATGAATCAAATATATGATTCATTGTTCCTTCTCCTTTTGTATCTGTTAAAAATTCTGTTCTATATCCAATCAAACCTCTTGCTGGTATTTTAAATTCAATTTTTGTATGTCCATCTTCAGCAGGTTCCATGTTTACCATTTCTGCTTTTCTTCTTCCCAACTTTTCGATAACATTTCCTACACAATCATCAGGAACATTAACAACTAAATCTTCGATTGGTTCACATTTTACACCATCAATTTCTTTGAAAATAACTTTTGGACGAGATACTAATAATTCAAATCCTTCTCTTCTCATAGTCTCAATTAATACAGATAAGTGTAATTCTCCTCTTCCTGATACTTCAAAAGAATCTGGTGAATCTGTTTCTTTTACTCTTAATGATACATTTCTTTCTAGCTCTTTAAACAATCTATCACGAATATGGCGAGAAGTAATAAATTGACCTTCTTTTCCTGCAAATGGTCCATTATTAACACTAAATGTCATAGATACAGTTGGTTCATCAATATCCACAAATGGTATTTTTTCTGGATGATTAAAATCACAAATAATTGTATCTCCAATATTGATGTCTGATAATCCTGCAAGTTCAATAATATCTCCAGCTTTACCTTCTTCTACTTCTACTTTATTTAGTCCAACATGTGTATATACTTTTGCAATTCTACCTTGCGAAATTTTATCTTCTTTTCCGCAGATAGCCACTGGCATTCCAACATTTATACTTCCTCTTTCTACTCTTCCTACTGCAATTCTTCCAACATAATCATCATAATCAATATTAGATACTAACATTTGTGCTGGTCCTTCTTCATCACAGTTTGGTGCTTTTATAGTATTCACAATAGTTTCAAATAGACAATGTAGATCTGTCGTTTCTTCGTTTAAATCCATTTTTGCAATTCCATTTTTAGCAGATGCATAAACAACTGGAAAATCTAATTGTTCATCATTCGCATCTAATTCAATAAATAATTCAATAACTTGATCTACAACCTTTTCTGGAGTTGCTCCCGGTCTATCAATTTTATTAATAACCACAATTGGTTTTAATCCTAATGCCAATGATTTTTTTAATACTTCTCTTGTTTGTGGCATTGCTCCTTCAAAAGCATCAACTAATAAAAGTACACCATCAACTGTTTTTAGTACTCTTTCTACTTCTCCTCCAAAATCTGCATGTCCCGGTGTGTCTACAATATTAATTTTTATATCATGATACATAACAGAAGTATTTTTAGAAAGAATTGTAATTCCTCTTTCTTTCTCTAAATCATTAGAATCCATAATTCTCTCTGCTACTTGTTCATTTTCTCTAAATACATGACTTTGTTTTAACATAGCATCCACCAATGTTGTTTTTCCATGGTCTACGTGTGCAATAATTGCTATATTTCTTATGTTTTTGTTATTCATTTTATTACTCCCTCTCTTTTTATTACTTTTGTCCATTTGGGGACGTTTCCTTTTGGGACATTTTTATGTAAAGTTATAATTATAACTTTAATATTTACATGGTATTTTAATTTTATAATATTAGTATTTAACAATTATTTAACTTTACATAAAAATGTCCCAAAAGGAAACGTCCCCAAATGGACATCTTTCATCATAACTTAAGACGTTTTCCAAAGTTTTCTTGAAAAACGCCTACATCTCTAAAAATAAGCTTATAAAATTATACACCTATTAGTTGATTTTGTCAAATATTCTATACAGTTATTCCCATACTTTGTAAAAAATTTGCACTATCACTTTCATTAACAATTGATTGAAACTCATTCTCATCAAATATATCAAATTTTGTATTCTTATATTGAACATTTACATCTAATGCAATTGCATATGGAATATAGCTTTCATATATTGCAATTTCTTCAATGGTTCTTTCTTTTAATAATGTATACTCTTGTATAAAATTTTTAAATTTCATCCATTTTTTGAGTTCATTTTCTCCATATGAACTCAAAAATGCATTTGTATTTTCAGTGCTTTTCATAAAGTTAGCAAATTGATATCCTACTAATGTTCCAATAAAAGCCCCACCTAGCATTCCTACAATCGTTGTCATAACAGCAAAACCAGTTTTACTTCCACCTATCCATCCGATAATACCACCAATTATTACCATACATAAGATTATGGCAAAAATCGTTTTTTTAGATTTGTCATCATTTTTTTCTTTGGCAAATTTTCTTATCTTATATTCTTCTAATACATATTGTTTCCATGTTCTAAAATCAAAATTTATATTTTGCTCGTCATTTAGCAATGTACGGATGATATATAATTGACTCTGACTGTTAACTTTATTTCTATAATCCTCTTCTTGCAAATAAAAATGAATTTTTGTTTCTCCTTGTTCGTTACTTTTTGATATATCAATTATCTTTTGAGCATATAATTCCATAATATCTGCAATCAAATCTTTATATCTTAATTTCTGATTAAATAAATATCCCACAATAGATGGTGGATATTCTGTAGAAATATCCCTATTTAAATAATCGATATCTTTATAACTTTCTTTTTGGTATTTTAGGTTTCTATATTTTTTATAGATAAATAAAAATGCACCAAATAAAATTGCTATGTATAAAATAATGAAAATCGGATTAAATATAATAACAGAACCAAATTCTATGTATACATATATAATAAGTGCTAAAATCGTTACCACTAATCCTATTGTTTTAATTGTTCTATTTTTGCTTCTACTAAATGCGATTGCTATCATAAATAACAGTAATATGACAATATATTTTAACATATACATGTTTTGCTCCTAACTAGCAAGTTCTATAATCTTGCTCATAATTTCTTCTGTTACTTTATCTAAAACTTCTTTATCCTTACTTCCTTTATATTTACTATAATCTAATGGCTCTCCATAAGTAATCGTAATTTTATGATGGTCTTTTGTTCCACCTTTTATACCACAAGGTACAACTTTTGCTCCACTTCTAATTGCAAAAAAGGCAACTCCATCTTTTACTTTTTCTCCTTTTTCCAAACCATTTCTAGTTCCTTCTGGGAATAAGGCTATACATTTTCCTTCTTTTAAATCTTTTAATGATTTTTTAATTGCTGTTACATCTTTTTCATCTCTTTTTACTGGTATAGCTTCAAAAGCCCATCCTAAAAATGCTAGAAACTTATTTTTATATAATTCTTCTTTGGCTAAAAATTTCATATCTCTTTTAGCAGTTGCAACCATAAGTGGTGGATCCATATAACTTCTGTGATTTCCGCAAAAGATAACCGCTCCTTCTTTGGGAACATTTTCTAATCCTTTGATTTCTGCTTGATATGCAATTCTAAACCATATATATAAGGCACCTCGTACAATCCATTTTATAATTTCTTTTAAAATCTTTTTCATTTTTTACTCCTTTTCTGAATATTGTAGATGTACCAAATCGTTCAAATTTTGAATGAAAGGGATGACATCTTTATATTTCAAATTTACTACTTTTTTTCTTTTATGATTCCAATAATTTTCTCTACTACTTCTTCAACACTTAAATTTGTAGAATCCACATATATTGCGTCTTCAGCTTTCTTTAATGGTGCAATTTCTCTAGTTGAATCTCTTTTATCTCTATCTTTTATTCCTTTTAAAACCTCTTCATAAGAAGATTTTATCCCTTTTTCTTGATTTTGTAGTACTCTTCTTCTTGCTCTTTCTTCAGCTGCTGCATCTAAATAAATTTTCACATCTGCATTGGGAAATACTACTGTTCCAATATCTCTTCCTTCCATAATGACATCTTTTCCTTCAGCAATTTTTCTTTGCACTTCCAGCAGTTTATTTCTTACAATTGGTAAAACAGCCACGGGTGATACAAAATCATTAACATCCTTTTCTCTAATTTTTTTGGTTACATCTTTTCCGTTTAAATATATTTTTCCATTTGGATACATGTCAATATGTAATCTATTTAACATTTCTTCTATTCTATTTTCTTCTTTTACATCTATCTTTTCTTGAAGCATATTCAATGCTACACATCGAAATGTTGCACCTGTATCAATATTTACCAATCCTAATTTTTCCCCCACCAATTTGGTTATGGTACCTTTTCCTGCTCCAGCAGGTCCGTCAATAGCTACTATAAATGACATCTTTCTCTCCTTTTGGGACATTATATCTAAAAACGTTCCCTTTTTATTTTTTCTTCTTTCTTATACTTTTTTGTATGTCCTAATTAAATGCAATCATATTTATCACTTTGCATTTTGACATGTTTTTAATGTTCCTCTGGAACATAAATATTTTTAGCTACAACCTCTAATTCTACAACATTCATAGCCGTTAGCTTTTCTATCTCTTTTCTTGCTCTATCTTTAAAATCCTTGATTCCATTTATCACATTATACCCATACATAACAGTTACTTCTACATAAATTTTTGCACCTTCTCCATAGTTTTCTACTCTTGTTCTCAATATTTTATAGATAGCTGGTGTTTTTACAGCAATATATTCTAATATTTGTCTAAATACTAAATCAGATATCGTAAATTTACCAAGATAACTAAATGTTGGTCTTATGATAGATTTTTCTGATATATATGGTTTTTGTCCTTTTCCTTTAGATTTAAAAATCTGTAATGGATCCAGTAAATATCCAGAGAAATCTTTTTTTATTTGAAAGGTCGGTACTGGTATAACATGTTTCCCTTCTGTTACACGAATTCTTCTTGCTGTTTCCATTTCTTGCTTTGTTGCTACATCTGTTATATAAATATATTCACTAATCTCAGGTAATCCTAAATTTGCTGCAATTTTTTGAACCATTCCATCAGAAGTTCCTAGTATTAAAATACTTTGTGGTCTTTCTCTTTTTAAAACCTTTATAATTTTATCTCTTTCTTCTTTTTCATAAAATAATGCATGTTTTACTGTTCCTACTTTTGTTGGTGCTTTTTTAGCAGATTCTCCTGCTAATACTTCATTCTCCTTGATTAATAATCCATCATCTATGATATAACTGATATTTTTCTCACTTGCTACCATCTGTGCACGATAACTCTTTCCCGTTCCTGATGGTCCAACAAATGCATACACTTTTATTCTATTTTTAAATATTTCATCTAATATCATATTGATCTATTGTTTGTTCTATATGAACAACTTACTCCTTTCTTTTTATTAATACTCTAAATTTCATTTTTTCTTTCATTTTTATAATCTAATATTCCACAGAACAAATCAGAAAGCCTCTAAATTTATTCTTACTTTAATAGCCTCTTTGGCTTTCCGTAAATTTGTGTGCAATAAATTTTATATATTTTCTTAATTTGTATAATTTGCATTGTTTAAATTCGGATAGCTAAATGTTTTTCCTCCTTCTGTAAATTGTCCGCTAGAACTATGATCTTGATTTATGACATCTGCTCCTACTAAAAAATATTTATATTTCGATTCCTCACTAGCTGTTCCACCACCTATAATAACAGGATCATCCCATGTTGTATCTACTGCATACCAATTTCCATTTAATTGCACATAATTCCATGCATGATTTTCTGTGTTTCCTTGAGAATTCGTTGCTGTTCCAATAATCATTACACAAGGTATATCTAATTCATCTAATAAATATTTAAATGCCCTTGCATATCCTTCACACACACATTCTCTATTTACCAATGCTCCATAAATATTATATATATTTTCTTTTGACAAAGTACTTTCATAATCAATTGTATCTATTAAATAATCATGTACCATTTTGATATCTTCATATGTATTTCCCTTTTTATTTTGTAATATTTGATTTTTCACCTGTTCAATTTGTGATATAGCTTGATCAATTGCCTCTTTAGAACTAAATTCTTCTGTCAAATAATTGGCTTCTTTGCCAGAATTAATATATACATTATAAGTCGTATCTCCGCCTTTTGTGGTTGCCTCTATATTTAAATACATTTTTTTAGGGCTTAAATAAAAAACTTCTGCATTATCATATGTATATGCTTCTATTGCAGATTGATAATATTCGCCTAATTTTTCCTGTCCTCCTTCACTTGACAATAATTCAGAAAAATTAGTACCTAATTCTATTTGATAAGTTCCTGTTTTCATTTGTTCTTTATTACTTTCAAATGCTCTATATATAATTCTTGCCTGTTCATCTAATTGGTTATAAAAGTATTGATCTACTTTCACACTAGAATAATCATTTGTAGAAGTATTACTTGTTTTTTCTATTTTATTAATCGGATTCTCTACAATTTCTGGTGCTTCAATATCATCTTCTACTGTCTTTTCTCCTTCTGAATTACTAATATTTTTAGAAGTTTCTGCAAATGCTAATTCTTTATTTCTTCCTGAAAATTCTTGAATTGCAATAATTGAAAATACAACTAAAGCAGAAAAAATACCTATGATTATTAAGAATAATATAACAGAAGTAATTTTATCTTTTATTTCTTCTTTCATATTCATTTTCCTTTCATCACACTCTGTTTTTATTATATCATTTTTGTGGTTTAAAAACTAGTATAAATTTAAAAAAATTACGAATACTATATAAAATAGTAATAACTGACTTTTTAAGAAATAATAAGAAATTAAAATTATATAATAGGTGATATAAATATGAGTTTTAAAGATCTATTGTCTTCTATGTTTACTTATACTCCAGATAATAAGCAAACATATCAATTTAATTTAGTAGAAGATGTTCATACAAAAAATTATCCTGAAAGTGATTTAGGAAATGAGGAAACTTCTCAAACCAAAATATTTCCTAGTCTTTCTGTTAATACAGATTATTTAAAAAGTAAATTTAATTTGTTAATTAATTCAGATATTATTTTTCGTAATTTTATATTAAATGCTAGAGGAAAACAATATCAAGCACTTTTGATTTTTATCGATGGTATGATTAATACAGAAATTATGAATGAATTTATTCTAGAACCATTAATGATGCGAAACAAAAATAATTTATTTGAGGGGTCACAAAATAAGATCATTTCTGAAGCTGTTGCAAATAATATTACTGTTAGGAAAGTAAAAAAATTTAATTTGCCAAATTATATTTCTAGTTGCCTTGTGCCTCAAAATGCAATTAAACAAATTTCTAGTTTTGAAGAAATTATTTCTGGAATTAATTCAGGAAATTGTGCTTTATTTATTGATACTTTAGACTTAGCATTTGACATAGAAGTAAAAGGATTTAAACAAAGAGGAATTGAAAAGCCTAGCAATGAAATTGTTATTAAAGGTCCTCATGAATCCTTTGTTGAAAATATAAGAACAAACACTTCTCTTATTAGAAGATTTGTAAATAATGAAAACTTAATTATTGAAAATTTAAATATTGGAAACATTACTAAAACCAAATGTGGTGTTTGTTATATTTCTGGTCTTGCAAATGAAGAATTAGTTGCAGAAGTAAAATTTAGAATGCACAATTTAGACGTAGATTCTCTACTTTCTGCTGGACAATTAGAACAATTAATCACAGATTCTAGTAATATCAATTCTCCTCAATTAATTTCTACAGAAAGACCTGATAAAACGGCAAGTTATTTATTAGATGGTAGAGTTATTATTCTAGTTAACGGTTCTCCATATGCCATTATTACTCCGGGTATTTTATCCGACTTTTTAAGTTCTCCGGATGATAAAAATCAAAAAGCATTATTTTCTAATTTCACAAAATTTATTAGATTACTTGCTGCCTTTATTACTTTACTACTTCCGGGATTATATATTGCTGTTACAAGTTTTCATCAAGAAATTTTGCCAACAGAACTACTGTTTTCAATTTTAGCTTCACGTGCTAATGTTCCTTTTCCAATTATTTTTGAATTACTGGTTTTAGAGATTTCTTTTGAACTTATTCGTGAAGCTGGATTAAGAGTTCCTTCTCCTATCGGTCCTACAATAGGTATTGTTGGTGCTTTAGTTATGGGACAAGCGGCTGTTAGTGCCCGGTATTGTTAGTCCTATCTTAATTATTGTTGTTGCTATTACAGGTACCGCATCTTTTGCCATTCCTGATTATTCCTTTGGGTTTCATCTGAGAGTATTTCGATTTTTGTTTATATTTCTTGGCTATCTATGTGGATTTTTAGGAATTGCACTTGGACTTTTTGCTTATATGGTAATGATGTGTGATTCAAAATCTTTTGGAGTCCCTTACACCATTGGAATTTCTCTTCTTGAACATGTAAAAGGTTCTTCTTATTTCTTACCACCTGTTTGGAAAAGAGAATTTCGTTCTGGTTTTCTAAATTCTAAAAAAGAAGCAAAACAGGGGCATATATCTATGAAATGGAAAAATAATTAATATATAAAATGACCACCCATTAAAATTATATTTACTATTTTTTTGAAAGGAGTTTATATGGAAAATTCTAAAATAACAGCTTCAGAAGCAATTAGCATCATATTAGGTATATTTGTTGCCTACACACTTGTTGCTCTTCCAAGAAGCATGTTAGAATCTACTAAAACTGCTACATTAATTAATATTATATACGTTGGAATTATTGCTTTATTTTTGACTTTTTTAATATATAAGTTGATTATTAAATTTCCTCGGGAATGATATTGTAGATATCGCTGAATATTTAGGTGGAAAAACTTTAAAAACATTCATCGGAATTATTTTTATTTTCTACTTCATGTTTAGTAGTAGTATTCTTCTCAGAAACTTTTGTGAATGTTTGAAAATTGTATATTATCCTATGACAAGTTTAATTTTCATTATTATTACTTTTATTGCTGTTATCTGTATTGCTTTACATCATCGCTTTTCTTCTATAGCTAAAGTAAATTTATTAATTATTCCTTTTGTAATTATTAGTATTATTTTTCTATTTGCAGCAAATATAAAAAACTTTTCTTTTGATAATATATTTCCAATATTTGGAGATGGTTTATTCAATACATTTGTAACCGGACTAGGAAATCTAGGAGCTTTTGGTGGAATTACATTATTGTATTTTATTCCACCACTTTTAAAAGAACCTCAAAAAATGAAAAAAGTATATCTAAGCTCCATCATTTTAGGTACTGTCTATTTTTTACTGTGTATTTCCATTATCTTATTTATGTTCATCTCTTTGATGTATACTAATCAAATAATGCCTCTATATTCAGCTGCTAGATATATCGAATTTGGAAACTTTTTTCAAAGACTAGAATCTATATTTCTTCTTATATGGATATTACAGATGGTCTGTTATTTAAGTATTGTTTCTAAATTATCTATTTCTATATTTAAAAAAATTACAAATATTACAGATGAAAAACCACTCATTCTTGTTTTTGGTTTATTAATCTTTGCTATTAGCTTATTTCCTAAAAATTATGCTATTTCTAAGTTTATAGAAAATTATATTTATCATTACATGGTTATTGGTATTTCTATCATTTTAGGCTTATCTATTTTAATTTTAGCCTATTTAAAAAAAAGAAAGAAAAAGGAGTTGAATGCAAATTATGAAAAAAATCTTTAAAAAACTCTTTGTTATTCTTTTAATTCTCATGCTTCTTCTCGCTTTTTCTAAATCCTATTCCACATTAAATGTTGATAATTTAAGTGTTGTAGTTGCTATGGGAATTGATACTTCCCAAAAAAACCGTATACAAATTAGTTTTCAATTTACCAATCCCTCTTCTGTTTCAGAATCAGGAACTTCTGAGCAAGCCCCTTCCATTATCTATACAGTAGATGCTTCTTCTATTAGTTCGGGTATTAATCTTATAAATACGTATATTGGTAAAGAAGTAAATTTATCTCATTGTAAATTGATTGCTTTTTCTGAAGAATTTGCAAGTAGAGGCATTTCTGAAGAAATCTATACCTTAGTCAATGATACACAAATACGTCCTTCTACCAATATTGTAATTTCTAAAACTTCTGCTAGATATTATTTAGAACATTCAAAGCCTTTATTTGAAAATTTAATTACCAAATATTATGAAGTTTTTTCTGGCTCTAGTTCTTACACTGGTTTTACTTCTAATGCAACAATTGGTGATTTTTTTGATAGTTTAATTTGTCAATCTTGTCAGCCTTATGCCATCTTAGGAGGCGTAACAAATAAATCTACAGAATATACTGGAACAACAAATTCAGAAAATGATTCTAGTACAAAATCCAATTCCTCTTCTTTAACAGGCCAATCAACTGCAGAAAACACTGGTCTTGCTGTTTTTAAAGACGATGTTCTAGTAGGAGAATTGAATTCTATAGAAACACTTTGCTTTTCTATTATTCGAAATCAAGTAAATGGGTTCTTAATTTCTGTTCCTAATCCAAATAAAGCTAATTCTTATATGGATTTATATATAACACCTTTGAGTTCCCCAAAAATAGACGTCAAAATTTTAAATGGAACTCCTTATATTAATATAGATTGTCGCTTTACTGGAAGAATTTATTCTATGGAAGAAGGTTCTGATTATTTAGATGCTAGCATGCTAAATGAAATTTCTGATTCTTGTAGTAGTTATTTAAAATCCACAATTACGGACTATTTATATAAAACATCTAAAAATTTAAAATCTGATATCAATGGATTTGGTAAAACTGCTAGAAAAAATTTTTTAACACTTGATGATTTTTATCATTATAATTGGAAAGAAAAATATAAAGATAGTTTCTTTAATGTAAATATCGATTCTTCTATTCGTTCTTCTTCATTATTAACAGAAAGTTGATATTATGGGAGGTATTTATGATTAATTATTTAGAATTTATTTTGTTTCTCTTATTTTGTCTATATGTTTTAAAAGAAGCTGTTAGCTATGGAATATATGAATATAAAAATGAAAATAAATTTGGTGGTACTTGTGTTATTATCTTTTCTATTTTTACTATTGTTTTAAGTATTGTTTCTTTATGTATCACATAAAAAATTTAATTTTATCTATATAAAAAAATATAATCAGATGAAATATTACTCACCTGATTATATTTTTTCAAAATCAACCGTTCTCATTAATTTACTAGCATCTTTTACTCTAATATTGATCTTATCTCCTATTTTATAGGTTGTTCTAGTTTGTTCACCAATTAACATTTTTCTTTCTTCATCATAAATGAAATATTCATCTCCTAAGTCATCAAATCGAATTAATCCTTCTACTGTATTTTCTAATTCTACAAAAATACCAAAAGAGGTTACAGAAGAAATAATACCTTCATATTCTTCTCCAATCCTACTTTCCATATATTCTGCTTTTTTGATATCTTCACTTTCTCTTTCTACTTTTGTAGCAATATTTTCTCTTTCAGAAGATTGTTTTGCTCGTTCTTCTGCTTGTTTTTTATATTCTTCTACAAAATTTTCTTCTACATCATAATTATCTTCTAAATATTTTGAAATGATTCTATGGATAAATAAATCTGGATATCTTCTAATTGGTGATGTAAAGTGACAATAATATTTACTTGCAATTCCAAAATGCCCTTGGTTTTCTGCTTCATATCTTGCTACTTTTAATGTTCTTAATACTAGATTTGAAACCACTTTTTCTTCTTCTTTTCCCTGTATTTCTTCTAAAATTTTCGCAAATTCTTTTGGATATATATTATCTTTGTTTGCTTTGATTCTTAAACCAAAATTAAATAAAAATTTATTTAATTCTTGAACTTTTTCATAATCTGGTTTTTCGTGTACTCGGTATATAAATGGTGCATCTAACCAAAAGAATTTTTCTGCAATTGTTTCATTAGCGGTTAGCATAAATTGTTCTATAATCTCATTTGCAAAAGTTGTTTCATATTTTTTTATATTGGTAACTCTTCCATCAATATCTAATTCAATTTTACTTTCTGGAATATCTAAATTCAGATATCCTTGTTCTAGTCTTTTATTCTTTAATATTTGAGCCAATTCTTCCATTAATTTAAATTCACCAATATATGGTTTATATCGATTGACCACTTCTTCATCAGAATTATCTAATATTTTTTGAACATTGGTATATGTCATTCTTTCTGTTACATTAATCACTGCTTTATAAACATCAGAAGAAACTACTTTTCCCTTTTCATTAATCTCCATACTACAAGACAATGTAAATCTATCTTCTCCTGCATTCAAACTACAGATACCATTTGACAATTCTCTAGGAAGCATTGGAATCACTCTTCCTAACATATAGATACTTGTACCTCGAATTAATGCCTCTTGGTCTAATAAACTATTTGGTTTTACATAGTGGCTAACATCTGCAATATGTACATCTAGCTTATAATTTCCATTTTCTAATTTCGTTACTTTTACAGCATCATCTAAGTCTTTTGCATCTTCTCCATCAATGGTAAAAATAATATCTTGCCTTAAATCTCTTCTTTTTTCAATATCTTTTTCATCAATCTGATTACCACATTTCTTAGCTTCTTCTACAACTGGTTCTGGAAATGTTGATGGTAAATTATATTCCTTTATTAAAGATAACATATCTACCCCTGCTTCATTAACATTTCCTAATACTTCTAATACTTTTCCTTCAGCCTTCTTTCCTTTTTCAGGATATTTGATAATTTTTACTAATACTTTATGATTATTTCTTGCTTTTCCAAAATTCTTTTTTGAAATGAAAATATCTGTACCAAAATTTTTATCATCTGGTACCACAAATCCAAAATTTTTATTATTTTCAAATCTTCCTACAATGGTATCTTTTTCATGTTTTAAAATTTTTACAACTTTTCCTTCTGCTTTTTTTACTTTATTCTTCTCTTCAATTATTTCAATTAATACTCTATCTCCATTTAATGCATTTTTGGAATTTTCTTTTGCAATATAAATCTCGTCTTCTTGGTCTTCTATTTTAACAAACCCAAATCCTTTTTGATTCTTTCTATAAATACCATCATAATATACTTCTTCTACTGGTCTATATTGATTTTTTCTGTTTTTTTGGATTTTCATTTCCATTTCTAATTTTCCTAATATTCTTAAAAGCTCATTATATTCACTTTTCGGTACATGCATAATCATCGCAATCTCTTTTGCCTTCATTGGTGCATAATCTTTATCTTCTATTAAATTCAAAACCTTCAGTTCCTGTTCTTCCATTAATATTCCTTTCTTTTTGTCCAATTAGGTGTCCATTTGGGGACGTTTCCTTTTGAGACATTTTTATGTTAAGTTAGTTGGATACATTCTAAATACTAACAATATATAAAATTAAAATATCATATAATTGTAAAATTATAATTATAACTTTACATAAAAATGTCTCAAAAGGAAACGTCCCCAAATGGACACCTCAATGGACATCATTTTTAATTACAAAAAAGAGCAAGTTGTGTCTAACCGCTCTTCTTATTTTTATGCCATATATAAGATTCCTAATACAATTGTTAATATTGCAAACACAATTGATAATATAACTGTCCATCTTTTTTGTTTTCCTTCTTTGGTTCTACTTTTATTTTTCTCAAAGAAATTATTTGTTGATGAACCTGTAATTGTTGAAGACAAACCTGAATCTTCCTTTGATTGTAATAAAGCTAATATAATAATTGCTACTGCTACTATAAAATATATAACAATCAATATCCATTTTGCTATTTCCATGTTTATTTCATTCCTTTCTCTAGTTTGGTTGATAAAAATTAAATTCAGCACAACTAAATTTGCAAATACTTTTCAACCTCCTACGGTTTTTATATCTCAAATAAATACTTTGATATTTTAACATATATTTTTTTAAAATGCAAATATTTTTCATACAAATGCAAATATTCTTATTTTCCGTTAATAATCTCGTCAATTGATTGTTTTCTCATATCTTTTATTACTTTGCAACTATTATTTAATTTTTCTTGATCTTGCTCGTTTAATTCTAAATTTACTAATTCTCTTACTCCATTTTTATTAATAATTGCTGGGACACCAATATATATATCATCTTGTCCATATGCATTATCTAAATAAGTTGATACGGTTAATATAGAATTTTCATCATCTAATATAGCTCTTACTAATCGATTTAAGGCCATTCCAATTCCATAGTATGTTGCTCTTTTCTTTTCGATTATTTCATAAGCTGCCTTTACAACATCTTCATGAATTTTACTTAATTTTTCCATTGGATGATGATTATCTTTCATAACATCTGTAATTCTTTTGCAACCAACATAACAATGCTCCCATGGAACAAATGAAGAATCTCCGTGTTCTCCCATGATATAAGCATGTACATTTTTGCTTGAAACTTTTAAGTATTGCCCAACTAAATATCTTAGTCTTGCTGTATCTAAAACTGTTCCTGATCCAATGACTTGATTTTTTGGTAAACCAGATACTTTTGCTACAACATATGTCATTAAATCTACTGGATTACTTGCCACAACAATAATTCCATTAAATCCACTTGCCATAATACTTTTTGTAATATCTTTCATAATTTTTGCATTTACTTCTGCAAGTTCTAATCTTGTTTGGCCCGGCTTTTGTGCAATACCTGCAGTAATTACAACAACTTGTGCATCTTTACACTCATCATAATCTCCTGCTCTAATAATCATTTTTTGTGGTGCATATGGTAATCCATGAGATAAATCCATTTCTTCGCCTATTGTTTTATTTTTATCAATATCTATTAATATAAGTTCTTGTATTCCTCCTCTGTTCAACATTGAGTATGCCATACTCATTCCTACAAATCCAGTTCCTACTAAAACAACTTTTCCTTTTTTCATACAATCCATTCCTTTCTCTTTATTAAATTTCCTACAATAGTATACTACTTTTTTCTTGAAATTTAAAGATTTTTTATATAATTTATTTTACTTTTTTTTATTGTTATGATATAATTTAGCAAATAATCAAAGTAAGGAGTGCTATTTATGAGTTCAAATTCAAATAATACTACTACTTTGGCTGAAAATAAAGTGTTAATTCTTTATATCTTAAATCTAATTGATGGAGATATTATACAAGATGGATTGTTTAAAATTATTTCTTCTATCAATAATATTAATTACTTTTATTTTAAACAAATCTTGACAGATTTAATAGATTCAAAGCTAGTAGGTGTTTATACAAAAGAAGATGAACAAGTATTAAAAATTACTAGTGAAGGAAAAAATGCATATTCATTAACAAAAGATGTAATGCCCGGATTATTAAAGTTAAAAGCTGACAGCATTTTTAAAAAAGAATTTTCTAATATTGAAGAAGCTTCTTCTGTTATTGCTGAATTTACCCCTAAAGACGAAAATAATTATACTGTAACTTTAAAAATTGTAGAAAATAATGAAACAATCTTTGAAGTAAAAACATATGCCGGCTCAAGAGATAGAGCTAAAAAAATTGTAGAAAATTGGAAAGGACATGCTAATACGATTTATCCTAATATTTTAAATATTTTATTTGAAGAAAGGTAGGATCTTTTCCTTCATTTTCAATCTAACATATTTGTTTTTATATTGATAAAAATAATAAATCTATATAATACAAAAACTCGCAAATGTTTGCTTTACATTTACGAGTTTTTTATATTGGTAGCGAAGATGTGATTCGAACACATGACCCTTCGGGTATGAACCGAATGCTCTAGCCAACTGAGCTACTTCGCCATATTTCTAAGCAAGTATTATTATAATGGTAGTTTGTCCTTTTGTCAAGTAAAACATACAAGAAATTTAAATTTCTTGTATGTTTTTGTTACTACTCAGCCCTAAAAACATCAAAAGGTAGCCCAAGTTAGTTAAATAACTATACTAAGGTTACCTTTTTCTATATTAACAAGTTCTTGGAAAT